>NZ_JBALMS010000077.1:0-2137 GCF_036962205.1 Bacillus sp. JJ664
AAAATCAGTGATATATTAAAAAATAATGTAATTTTATCGCATAAGAATACAACCATATTACTAATTCGACATTTTTTGTAATTTTTACTTAACGAATTTTTAAAAATTTGTTACTATTTAATTAATAAGTATTTACTTGGAGGTGTTCCTTATTGATATGACAATTGAAAGTAGGTATAGTTCATTTATTAAAGACAACATGCCTACGCTAGTTAAAAATTGGGTCTCAGAAGCGTTGATTAGCGATCATGATCCTTTTAAATCTGAAATTATCATTAATGGAACAAAATTGATTGATTTCACATTATTATATTTAGAAGAAAAGATTGATGAAGCGCAAATTCAAGATTTGTCCTTTAAAATTGCTGAGGAACGAGCGCAAGCAATCGCCAACATAGGGGAATTTGTATATAATTCGAATTTGGGTAGAAGTGAATTATTCAAACACTTATCCGCATTTGGTGAGAATATTGGAGAAGTACAACCGTTAATTGATAAAATCAATTATGTATTTGATCAATTTATATATTATACTGTGAAAAGATATTCATACATAATAACTCAGGACATTGAAGAAAAAAAACAATTTATCGATGAGACACATAAGGAAAGACTCACAATTCTAGGGCAAATGTCAGCTAGCTTTGTACATGAGTTTAGGAATCCACTCACGTCAATCATTGGCTTTGTGAAGCTATTACGAGTAGATCATCCACAATTAAAATATTTAGATATAATAGACCATGAATTACATCAATTGAACTTTCGAATTGATCAGTTTCTACATGTTTCCAAAAAAGAACATGATCAGGTTGTAGAATACTTCTTGATTAACGATCTTTTCAAAGATATTACTGAGTTTCTATATCCAAGTATTGTGAATTCAAATGTTGTCTTACAAGAAGGTTTAACACAAACCATATACATACCTGGATTCAGAAATGAACTGCGTCAAGTATTATTAAATATTTTTATGAATTCAATTGATGCATTGTCCGAAAATAAAGGTCAAAAAATTATCCAATATCAAGTAGCAGACATTGGGGATAAAGTTGTTATTCAAATTCGTAACAATGGTCCTAAAATCAACGAAGAAAATATATTAACAATATTTGAACCATTTGTAACCACAAAAAATCATGGTACAGGTATTGGATTATTTGTATGCAAGCAAATTATCGAAAAACATGAAGGCGAAATTAAATGTTTATCAGATGATCAGTGGACCACATTTTACATAACATTACCAAAGAGACCATAAAAAAACTCGGAATATAACCGAGTTTTTTTATTTTATCATCAATACCTCAAATGTTGGATCCTCATTCATCAAACCGATTGAGATAATATCATAAATCTTATTTTTTTGAAATCTTGTCTTATATAAAGGATAGACGATTGACTTTGTTCCCGACAACCGTAGTTCCAAATTAACTGACATAGGTGTTAATGAAAGATAGTCTGATGTTTCTTTGTAGGAAACGTTTGAAAAGACAACATCACCTTCACCTTGTTTCACTGCTAAATCGAGATGTGGTGCTGCCTTAGCAAGGTGAATAAAACGAATTTTTGTTTCATTCATTGGTAAATATGGGTCATCGACTATTTGTAAAATCCTTATCTGGTTTAATTCATATGTCAGTGCAAAAGTGTAATAAAGAGTTTTTTCAAGAAAAATAGTTACAGTTTGTATAGGTTGAGATAAATGATTTGAATCATATATGTCAAATTGATGGTTCCCTGAAGAAAGTTCAAGATAATTTGATGCGTTTTTATAAGATAAATCTGTAATTTGTATTCCATCAAGAAAGATACGAACAGTTGACATAGTTGGAACGACATTCAGAAATCTGACAAATGATTTTTGTTTTATATTCTCCACTTCAATACCTTCAATTTTCTGAAGTGTTGTTGCGTTAATTTTTTGAACAATATTGGTTTGTTTTTCATAATATTGATGTAAAAAGTTAGTTAGAAGATATTGAAAGTCAGAAGAATGCACATTTTTTAATGAATTAAGTGAATCATTATCTTTCTGTTTTCTTTCATTCAAAATGATACCTCCTTTTATAGCCTTCGCATGTAAAATCCTATTCAATAACGAGAAAATTATGAATTATTTTATATTTGTTTTTAT
>NZ_JBALMS010000077.1:2180-11313 GCF_036962205.1 Bacillus sp. JJ664
CTTTTAATATAGTTTTTTACAGACAACTAAATATTGGCTAATTAAGTTCTTACACTAATTGTTTTAGGTGTTTCTTAATGCGCTCGTATAATTTTGGAAATAAACGGTCCAAGAGTTTCTACCAAACTGCCGCATAGTTTGACTACGAGAGATATGACATAACATATTCTCTCCTAATTTTAGGAGGAGTAAAATGAACTTACATGAAATGAAAGCTTCTATAAAAGCTGAAAAAGCAGATTTTTTAATTATTAACGGAAAAATTCTGAATGTTTTTACAAAAGAGATTATTGAGGAATCTATTGCTGTGACAAACGGGATCATCGTGGGTATTGGTGATTATGAAGGAAAAATAGTCATTGATGCGAAAGGGAAATACATTTCTCCAGGTTTCATCGACTCTCATGTTCATATAGAATCTTCAATGGTTACGCCAAAAGAATATGCTAGAACGATTTTGCCGCATGGTGTTACAACAGTTATCACTGATCCACATGAAATCGCAAACGTATCAGGTGTTGAAGGTATTCAATTTATGCTAGATGAATCGGATCACTTACCACTTGATGTTAGAGTAATGTTACCTTCATGTGTACCTGCCACATCACTAGAACGTGGTGGAGCAGTTTTATATGCCGATCATTTAGAGGCGTTTATGGAGCATCCAAGAGTACTTGGTTTGGCCGAAGTAATGGATTATCCTTCAGTCATGACTATGGAAAAACAAATGATGGATAAAATTCAATTAGCTCATAAATATCAAAAACCGATTGATGGTCATTTAGCTGGCCTCGGAAAAAATGAAATCAATACGTATGCTTATAGTGGGATTCTAACAGATCACGAATGCACTTCTGTAACTGAAGTAGTAGATAGACTCCGTGCAGGGATGTATGTTGCATTAAGGGAAGGTTCTGCAGCGAGAAATTTAATTGATTTACTACCTGCAGTCAATGAAAATAATGCGAACCGGATTATGTATTGTACAGATGACAAGCATTTAGATGACCTTTATAAAGAAGGTTCAATAGATTTTTGTATTCGTACAGCCATTGCATTTGGTATTCATCCAATTACTGCTTATTCTATGGCAACTTTACATCCCGCTCAATGCTATGGCCTTAAACAGAAAGGTGCGATTGCACCAGGTTATGAAGCCAATTTTGTTTTTATAAACGATTTAGAAAAAGTTGACATTACTGAAGTTTGGATCAAAGATCAATTTATTGTTTCAAATCAGAAATTAATCGAGTCAACAGTACAAAAAGATTCTAAAAATAACATTTCTACTTCTATAAGTTTAGGTGATATTAGATTAGAAGATTTTATAATTAGTTGTGATGGAATGAGTTACGCAAACATCATTGAAATCAATCCAAAAAGTATTGTAACTAGCCATATAGTGGAAAAAATAGCAAACTCTGATAATCAGCAATTTACTGCAAATGAGAAAGAAAATTTATGTAAAATTGCTGTTATAGATCGATACCATTCTGAAAAAGAAATTGGATTAGGCATCGTTAAAGGATTAAATTTAAAGGAAGGTGCGATTGCAACTACGATCGCACATGATTCACATCAATTGATAGTTGCTGGAATGAACGACGAAGATATGTTCTTAGCTGTCAAAACAGTAAAGGAAATGAATGGTGGTATTGTAGTTGTTGTAAACGGACAAATACTAGCTAAATTATCACTACCAATTGGCGGATTGATAAGTCTAAATTCAGCTGAAGAAGTCGAAAATGGATTAAATGTAATTGAAAAGGCCTTATTGAAGATTCGTCCTAATAATAATTTTAATGCATTTTTAACTTTATCATTTCTTGCTTTACCAGTCATACCAAGCATCAAAATTACTACTAAAGGATTATTTAATGTAAACACTTTTCAATTTATTCCTTTATTTATTCAAAATTAGATTAGATGAAAGACTCCATCATGGGGTCTTTTTTTGTTTTTAAATGTCTGTCTATAAATAATAAAAAATGTAAATTACTTATCACTGAAACTAGACTCATTCTCTAAATTGGGCATCTGTCTAGAACAAAATTGGGGAATTGACATAAGTTATAAGTGTAATAACTCATTACCTAAGTGAAGGAGGCAATACTCATGAAAGGTTACTCTCCATATTATGGTGGCGGTTGCGGTGGATGCGGCGGCGGATTCGCGCTAATCGTTGTATTATTTATTCTTTTAATTATCATCGGTGCAACATTTGTAAATCATCACTAAAAAACATTGAGCGTCAGCCACAGGAACCGACTAACAAATCGTTAGTCGGTTTCGTTTTTTACTTTTACTATTTCCTCATAGTTAGTAGAGCCCTTTCACCTTCTATTTATAAAATGCATATAAATAAGTAGGTATATAACTAGTAATCTCTTGCTCTTTAAATGACTGTCCTACAATGATAAAGGAGGACCTTAAGTGAAAAATCAACTTTATAAACCACAAAGGCATTGGAAAGACATACCTTTATGGAAAGATGTAACAGATGAACAATGGAATGATTGGCTTTGGCAGCTTACGAATACTGTGCGGACTTTAGACGATTTAAAACAAGTAATTGATTTAACAAAGGACGAAGAAGAAGGAGTTAGAATTTCAACAAAAACCATTCCATTGAATATTACTCCATATTATGCGTCATTGATGAATCCAACCGATCCAAGATGTCCTATTCGAATGCAATCAGTTCCAATTGGAAAAGAGTTAAATAAAACAAAATATGATGCAGAAGATCCACTTGGAGAAGATGATGATAGTCCTGTTCCTGGTTTAACTCACCGTTATCCAGATCGCGTTCTATTTTTAGTGACAAACCAATGTTCAATGTATTGTCGCTACTGTACTAGAAGACGTTTTTCGGGTCAGATTGGAATGGGTGTACCAAAAAAACAACTTGATGATGCTATTTCTTATATCCGTCAAAATTCAGACATAAGAGATGTTCTTATTTCAGGTGGAGATGGATTATTAATAAATGACAATATTTTAGAGTATATATTAAAAAATTTAAGAGCGATTGAGCATGTTGAAATCATTCGGATTGGAACAAGAGCTCCAGTAGTGTTCCCACAACGTATTACTGAAAACTTATGTGAAATTCTAAAAAAATATCATCCTATTTGGTTAAATACTCACTTTAATACGAGCATAGAAATCACAGAAGAAGCTAAAAAAGCATGTGAAATGTTAGTGAATGCAGGTGTCCCCGTAGGAAATCAAGCTGTTATTCTAACTGGCATTAACGACAGTGTTCCAATCATGAAAAAACTAATGCATGATTTAGTAAAAATTCGTGTGAGACCTTATTATATTTATCAATGTGATTTGTCTGAAGGAATTGGTCATTTTAGAGCACCAGTTGCGAAAGGACTAGAAATTATTGAAGGATTGAGGGGCCATACTTCAGGTTATGCAGTACCTACATTTGTAGTCGATGCTCCTGGTGGCGGTGGAAAAATTTCACTTCAACCAAATTATATTGTTTCACAAAGCAGTAAAAAAACTGTTTTACGAAACTTTGAAGGTGTCATTACTTCTTATCCAGAACCAGAAAATTATACAGAAGATACCGCTGAAGATTATTTCTCGCTTGTATATCCTGATTATTTACAAAAGGCAGCTAAAGTAGGGATTGCGAGTATTATGACCGATCAAGTGCAAAGTCTCATTCCAAAAGATTTAGAGCGAATGAAAAAAAGAGAGAAATACCAAGAAGATCCATCTCATAGTTCATTAAAAAATAAACGAGAAAAAAGAGATGAACTGAAGGAGAAAAAATTCAAAGCACAAATTCAAAAAATGGATGGAAGTGAAAAGAATGACGAATAATACGTTAAAATGTGACTGGTGTCAGGAGCATAATGTAAAAGAATTGAAATCTGTTGTACATTGGGAATTACCTGATGGGTCCCGCGCAATCACAATAACGAATGTTCCGTCGTTTTATTGTGAGCAATGTAAATTTACTTATCAAAAAGAAGATTTAGTAAAAACAATAGAAGATCAATTATTACTAATTTCTACTGAGTTACTTCCAGTTTCTGTTTCATTTGAAGAATTAATGAAGCAACCAAGATTACTAAAAAGAAATTATTTTGACTTCTCGTCATATAACTAGTATTTTTAATTTATAAATATGAGAAACGATTGAGGGAAAATCATGAAAAAGTCATTTTACCATTACATGATGAAACATAGGAACTATAAAGTACCAACAGATATTGGATTATTTGCAGATCATCTTTTTAATGATCACTCCTTTCCGAAACAAGCATTTGATTATGATGAAATTAGCTCATATTTAGAATTAGATGGCACTTATAACATGCCAATGAGCGTATTTGATCGAGCTTGGAATTTATATGAGGATGAAGAAAATTAAGATACAACATTGTTGTATCTTTTTTATTTGGTCAAATTCTGCTCTCGTTATATTCTTGTCGGAGCTAACCAGTCGCCTTCACTTTACAAACTGTCTAGTTCCAGCGACTTGCCCTTCGAGTCATAAGTCAAATCTCAAAAAGCAACTTTCATTGATCTTCGCCTTATGCTTGTCAGGGCAGAGCGAGTCGCTTCCGCTTTTCAAAATAGGCTATTCCCTTTTTTATTTGATTGGAAAATGACAGACAATTATTGTGCTTTTGCATAGTATACAGTAAAAACGTATGAGTCACGACGGATGGAGAAGGAGGTTAAAGAGGATGACAAAGAAAAAACAACCTAAATATAACGTAGATGATATTGTTGTAATAACGTTATATGGGACTGTCGGTAAGATTACAAATATCAAACTGATGGACGGCATATTTGTATACGAAGTGAATAATCATGATGGTTTGTATGTTGAAAATACTCTTCAGCTTCTGAATGAATATGATGGAAAAAAACTTGAAAAAGAGTGGATTGAGGTAAATTATTCATTTTCTTTTGGGGATTTAGTTCAGGTGAATGGATATGAAAAAGAGATTTTTCGTATAGTTGGTTATCGTACAGAGGTTTGGCGTTATAAAAATGATGCTTGGGAAGACACAATTTATGAACTTGCCCGTATAACAGATGGTGAATGGTTAGAAGCAGATGAGACTGATTTAACCTTAATTGCGACAGCACAAACAGCAAATACAATTCTAAAAAAACTTAGAAGTGATAAAAATGGCATTACAAAATTAGATTTAGAAAAGCTTCGTTCAATGAATGATTTTAATAAAAATAGAAATAAGACGACGAAATTAGAAATTATAGATGGGCTATTAGATATATATAATGATTATGCTGTTCTATATTCTATATTTCAAGATGAGGAATATAAAATCGTGATGGATCTTGTTTTAAAAAATTTAAATAAATTTTCAGAAAAGAAAACAAATTGAGAGAGGATATTCTACAATAATTGTAGAATTATATGAATCATAAAAGGTATGCCTAACCCTATTAAAATGAAAAAGATAACAGAAGTAAATTTTTCTACAGTTGCTTCAAATAATTCTTCATTAAACATTAGTTCTTTCATTTTTAAGCTTGAGTTTGATTGCTTGTCCACTTTTAACATTGATATCATTCTCCTTTAACATGTTTTATTTGAATATATGCTTGTCATTGTTGTATTATGCTAAAGGTTACATATTAATAATTTAGGTGCTTGGAAAGGTTTTTTTCATATTTTCTCATTTTTAACATATTAACTAGTAAGGGGTGATGCTAGTGAAAGAAATTGAAGTAGTTATTGATACGGAAGAAATTGCAGAATTTTTCTATCAACAGCTCATTCAGCGAGGATATGTGCCTGAGGAAGAGGAAATTGAAGAATTGGCCGATATTACTTTTGAATACTTATTGGAAAAATGTATGATTGATGAAATTGACGAAGAAGATGAATAGTCATGAAAGTGGCGACGGGTGCTCTCGTCGTTTTTCTCATTGTATTCAATAGTACAAGTAGGAGACCTATCTATTTTTTAGTCGGAGGAGTCTATGAAAAAAAATAATTGGATAACCGTTTTTACTGCAATTTTTTTATTTATTTTGTTAGGTTTTATTTATGAAACGAATATGGTCAAAACAATTGATGATGCACTTTTTGATTTTTTTGTTTCGGTTCGATCAGATGGGTTAGATTCATTTTGTTATTTTTTAAGAGACTTTGGTTCTTCTAAAATGTATCTAAGTTTTGCTGTAGTTTTATTAATTTTTTCTATTATTCGTAAACGTATTTGGACAGGGATTTACCTATTAATCACATTGCTAACTGCTAGATTAGTAGTTCAAATCGTCAAAGGAATCTATGAACGACCAAGACCAGCAGCAATGTATTATGTTGAGGACGGATTTAGTTTTCCAAGTGGTCATGCTGTAATGGCAACTAGCTTTTTCTTAACATTAAGTTTCATCTTGATCATCTTAGATACTAATTTATTAAAACAAAGAAAAATCATTCAAGTAACTGCTTTAGCCATTATTTTATTAATTTCATTTAGTAGAATTTATTTACACGTTCACCACTTTTCGGATATTGTCGCTGGATGGTTAGTCGGATATGCATGGTATAGCATTTGTAAAAATGTATTTGTCTTTTTACATGAGCGTAAACAAATTTAAATTTTGAACATCTTATTTGTTATATAGTTTATCTATATATCAAATAGGGTGTTTTTTAAGTTGAATATACAATGACACATAAATAAAAAAAAACATCTTTTATGGATAGCACCCAAAAGGACAATATCCTTGTTGTAAAAATAATGTATATCTAATCGTCGCATCAGTTGCTTTACCAAACTCTCTAGAACGAAACCCAAAGGTTATCACGACATGTACTTCATAAGGTGATTTGATTTGAGCGTGTGTATCAATTGTCGTTCTAAAGAACATACCTTCTTGGTCAGAAAATCCATAATCTATGCCACTTAACACAGTATTTGCTTGGTAAACTTTATATGGGTAAGTTTTAAAGACTCGAGTAATCGTTCTACAACGGTTATTTTTTCTGGGAATCTTACAACATCTTCTATCATGTTTAGCATATTACATCACCTCAAGTGATGTATATGCATCTATTCAAGTCCAAATTGCCTATAATCATGTAAAAAAACCTGCACTAATGATAAGAGCAGGTTTTTTATACCTAAATACTTTTCTATTTTACTGTATTACTCGAATTTCGTTAAAAATTCTTCAACTTGTTCTGGCGTTTTAGCATTGGCACTATGTAAGTGACCAATTTTTTCTCCATTTTGATAAACAAGTAAACTAGGAATTCCCATTACTTGTTGTTCGCTAGCTATTTCTGGGAACTCATCACGATCCATCGTATACCATTCGAAAGATGGATGCTCTTCAATCACTTCGCCTACAAATGCATCAAGACGTGAACAGTCTGGGCACCATGTCGCATAAAATTTTACGATTACAGGTTTTTCACTATTAATAACTTCCTCATATTTTTTAACATCAATAATTTTTTCCATAATTGCCTCCCTAGAATCTAATAATTATATTTTGAATGATATCTTATCGTATTTCAATTATTTTAACCACTATAATTCAATTTTTAAATTCAAGATGAAAAAAGCATACAAACGTTCGTATGTTGATGTAAAATAGAGTAAACTAGAAGTTCAAATGAGGTGTAAAAATGAAATTTATTCATACAGCAGATTGGCACCTTGGAAAAATTGTTCATGGTGTCCATATGACTGAAGATCAACGATATATATTACAAGAATTTATGAATATCATTGAAGAAGAAAATCCAGATGCAGTGATTATTGCTGGCGATTTATATGATAAAAGTATATCTCCAACTGAAGCCATCGAATTATTAAACGAAGTATTACATCAAATTGTTATAGAATTAAAAACACCGATACTAGCTATAGCTGGAAATCATGATAGTGCTGAACGAGTTGAATTTGGTAGCAGTTTTATGGAAAAAGATGGCCTTCATATTGTAGGGAAATTTCAAACTCCTTTTAAGAAGGTCATCATGAACGATGAATTTGGAGAAGTTCATTTTTATTTAATTCCTTATGTAGAACCAAGTATTGTACGTTATGTATTACAAAATGATGATATCCACTCACATGATGATGCGATGAAAGCAATCATTAATAAAATAAGAGATGAAGAGTTAGATTCATCTGCAAGAAATGTTTTTGTCGGACATGCTTTTGTCACGAATAATGGACAGCCATCTGATGAAGAAACTGAAGGCGAACGTACTTTAGCAATCGGTGGTGCTGAGTACGTATCTCATCATAATTTCCAACATTTCAATTACACAGCATTGGGTCACTTACATCGTGCTCATTTTGTTGGAAATCACTCTATTCGCTATTCAGGATCCCCTTTAAAGTACTCTCTTTCTGAGGAAAACCATAAAAAAGGATGTTTTATTGTTGAATTAAATGGTGAGGGTGAAGTATCTGTCACCAAAAAAGACTTTCATCCTAAGCGTGATTTAAGAACTGTAGAAGGAACGATTGAAGAAATTAGGAAGCATCCAATCAATGAAGATTATGTTTTCGTAAAATTGACTGATGAGCATATGGTCGTACAACCGATGGAACAAATCCGAACGGTTTATCCAAATGCTATGCATGTCAGCAGAAAAAGAATGAATGCTGAGAGTACAATTGAAAGTAAAAAAAACGTTGAAAAGCAATCAAAAAATCAACTTGAGCTATATCAATCATTTTATAAAGAAATGACAAATGATGAATTAAGTGAAGAAAATGAAGAATTTATGAAAGAAATACTACATGATATTTTTGTAAAGGGAGAATAAAAATGAGACCATTAGAAGTTATTTTACATGCATTTGGTCCATACAAGGACAAAATACATGTAGATTTTAATCAATTAAATGAAAAAGGATTATTTGCGATTACTGGTCCGACTGGAGCTGGAAAAACAACAATCTTTGATGGTATTTGTTTTGCGTTATACGGTGAAGCGAGTGGTGAAAACCGAAACGATCAAACTCTGTTGCGAAGCCATTTTGCAGACGATGAAGTATATACAAGTGTTGACTTAACATTTGAACTGAAAGGAAAGCACTACAATATCTTTAGGCAAAAGGGTCATCAAAAGAAACAAAATAAAGGTATTACAGGTGACAAAA
>NZ_JBALMS010000077.1:11347-11679 GCF_036962205.1 Bacillus sp. JJ664
GAATTACTGGGGATTAATGCAGATCAATTTAAACAAATTGTTTTACTCCCTCAAGGTGAATTTCGGAAATTATTAGTTTCTGATACGAAGGAAAAAGAAGAAATCTTACGTAAAATCTTTAAAACCGAATTATTCGATAAAGTGAAAGATACAATTGGAACTGCAAGATCTAAAATGGAATCAAATTTTAGAAATCTAAAGCAAAAAATTGTCATTAAATTAGAAACGATAGAAGATCTGTTATTAGATAAAGGTATTAATATATCAGAGGATGCTCAAATAAACATTCATATCGTTAATGATATTTTAGGTGAACATATTTCAACAATTGA
>NZ_JBALMS010000078.1:0-29390 GCF_036962205.1 Bacillus sp. JJ664
GGTTTACGTTTTCATAAAAGTTGCGTAATAAAAATATTGTCATCATTTTAAAATTTGATAGATTAATAACTTACGTATAATCAGTAGAAAAGATAAGTTTTTTGTTCAATGGAATCCATATTACAACTTTGCAAAGGCTTAAAGGAAGTGATTGTATTGATCAAAAAAACTAGTGCGATAAATGTGTGGTCAAGAAAGATTTTTAAATGGTTGATCGGCCACTATGCGCAAACCATACTTTTTTTGCTGGTAATTGTAGCTTTTTTTAATTACTGGTCAGTATTTTATATTTTTGCTTTTTTACGTGAGGCTATAACAAGAAATAGTGAAAAATTTGGAATGAATGTTTATTTACTACAAGCTTTTTTATATGGGTGGGTAATATCAATTTTAATCCTATTTGGACATTGTTTAGTTTTGAAGTACATGTTACTGCATAGAAAAATAAAGAGTGTATTAGTTTTTCTATTTCTACATGTCGGTTACTTTTTCTGTCTTATTCTGTTTTTTGTTTTCGCATAAATAATAGAAGAAGCATTACTTAAGGAAAACTAGAAGTAGTGCTTTTTAATTGAATTTTAATCGTTGTAAAATTTACAAGCATTCATTTCTATCATTATAATAAAGGAAGCAAGCTTTTTGAAAGAAGGAGACAGAAATGGAGCAATACTCTGTAAGGCAAGCGAGTTTACTTATTTTTATTACATTAACTGGAATTATTACTTCCGTTATATTACATTTTTCACTTGTCTTTGGCATTTTACCAGGGCTGCTTTTCTTAATCTTTTTAAGCGTAAAAAAAGGTTATGATGTTAAGAGTATGTTGAAGGTAGGATATAAAGGAATCGGGAAAGTAAAAATTGTATTAATGATTTTATTTTTAATTAGCTTTTTGCTACCGTCTTGGTTTTTGTCTGGAACAATTAACTCGATGGTTTCTATTACATTACAAGCGATTAATCCACATCATTTTTTCGTTTTTTGTTTTCTTACAACAATGATTTTTTCAATGATACTCGGTTCATCAATCGGAACATTAAGTGCTTTAGGTGTACCGTTAATGAGTACTGCAATATTATTACACATTCCATTAGAAATTACGGCTGGTGCTGTTATTTCAGGGGCATTTGTGGGAGACCGAACTTCACCATTTTCAAGTGCTCATCAACTGTTAGCCAATATTTTAGAAACAACTGTTAAAAAACAAGGGAAAGCAATGCTTTTAACTTCCATCTTAGCAATCTTAATGACAGGATTATTTTTTAGCATGATGGATGTTAAGTATGGAAGTAATCTTTCAGTCATACATAATGAACTAGAGAACGTACAAAAGATCTCATTCATTCATTTTATACCGCCTATTTTGTTAGTTTTGCTTGTTTTATTCAGATTAAACATTATCGTATCTTATGTTATTAGTATTTTATCTAGTAGTTTCATAGCTATGTTTCATGGTATTTCTTTTTCGGAGATTGTACATGCACTTTGGTATGGAATTGAGGGATTAGGCGGGGGTCTAATTCATATGTATAGCTTACTACTGTTTATTGCAATTGCAGGAGTATATAATGCACTACTTGAAGAGTTAAATGTAATTCAACCCATCTTGGATAAATGGCTCTTATCATCAACATCTATGATGTCAGATTCTTTTAAAACTGTCATTGCATCTCTGTTTATATGTATAATAGCTGGAAACCAAACAATGCCGATTATTCTTACTGGTCGTTCTTTCCTTTCTCATTGGTCAAATAAATATAGTAAAGAAGAACTGGCACGAATTATGAGTGACACAACATTGCTTTTTCCAGCAATGATCCCTTGGAATGTACTTGCAATTATGAGTAGCACTGTTGTGAATATGGAATTGTTTGACTATATACCATATGCGATATTTTTATGGATTCTACCATGCTTAACATTATTTGTTTCATTTGCGAAAAGACGTAAAAATTATCAAACGAGTTATGAGATTAGTTCATAAATTATTTATTAGAAAACACTTTTTCAATAGGAAGAAGTGTTTTTTATTGAGACCATTTATTTAATAGGTTGAAAGTACCTTTAGAATATTATTTATTCTGCTAAAATTAGAAATTGATTAGACTTTATCATTTTAATTGGCTCTGTTAATAAAATAAACCATTAACAGAACCTATCATTTAAAAGATTCCAGTTAGAATAGACGTGGGGGTTCGGTATGAAAAAGTTAGGTATGTTATTTACAGTGATGTTTGTATTCATTTTATCAAGCTGTACAGCTAATGAGGAAACAAAGAAGAAAGAGTCAGTTTTGGATGATTACAAAGTAATGAATCATTATTCTACGGTAAAAGTAAAGGATTTTATTTATCGCATTGTTTCTGAAAATAAAGAATATGCCGATAATGAAAAGATTAAAATCTATGCGGAACTGGAATACGTAGGAAATGACGATCAAGTCACAATTTATCATGCTGCATCTCCGTTTTATTTTAATCTTAAAGAGAAAACGAGAAGTTATGATATTGGGTATGCAATGAATCAACCTTTAGTGAAAACAACTATTGTTAAAGGGAAACCTTTACGTGAAGAATACAGAGTAGGGAGCGGGGGTTATAGTGGTGATGACCCGAAAGATTATGTAGATTTTATGAAAACGATCATGGATACAAAACGCTTGCCTTATGGTTACTATATCTTAAACGGTAGTGCAGATTTTTATGTAGAAACTGTTAAGAATGGTAAAAATGTTGAAATAGACTATAACATCAGCTCGTCAATTGATTTTAAAGTGAACGAGAAATAAAATAATATGTAACCAAATGATAAAACAGAGACAATGTACACTTTATGTCTCTGTTTTATTATTTTATTTGATTCAAAACACTTTACTTAATAAAAAAAACGGCAATCAATAAGACTGCCGTTTTATGCTTCAGAATATACTATTTCTTTTTGAGATACTATGTCTTTTAATTGTCTTACAGTAATACTATATTTTAAACGAATTGCTTCGAGCTCCATAATAGCAACATCAATATATTCAGGTTCAGCATGGATAAAATTGATTTCTTTATATTCTAATTGCTTTTGCAAGTTTCGGAGTTCGTTATGTAATATTTCCGTTTGGGAAGTTTCTTGAAGAGTTGATTTTGTGAAACGGTTAAAAAATAAACTCAATTTTGTATGTTTCTTATTGACTGTTGGTTCTTGAATCATGACTGAATTTGCCATTAACATTTCCTCCTAAAATATGAATTGAATCAATATTTATAGATTTCATAACTTGTCCAAATGAATAAACTCATAGATTCATAACAATCTTTGTTTTTATAAAGATATTAATGTGAGATAAAGAAAATGCTTAGAATGTTGGATTTTTGAAAAAAATTTTATTAGGAGGTTTTATATTGAAAAAAATAAATAAATTGATCGTTTCTTTTATTGTTTTTTTTCAATTGGTTTTATTAACTTCATGTAGCAACTTACCTTACGAACCAAAAATTAAAATGGACATAATTGTTAGAGAATTAACGGAAAATGAATATAGTGCAGTGGGTACGATGGGATTAAGTAATCCTTCAATTCGTGATTTTAAGAAAATCGTATTTGATTTTGAAATGAAAAATTCTAATCAAATTACTTATCGAAACATTAATATTCCAGAGCATACTATTTGGAAATATAAAATCAATTCGATTGATGGAGATCGTTATTGGTTTGGGAATGAATATAAAATGGGGGACAGTTCAACATATCATAGAGAATTTGTGTATTATTCAAAAGGAGTTAGTGAAGAACAAGTAAGAAAGGCTTTTGAAGATACGTTCATAAGAATTTCTTATCAAACAAAAGATGGGGAAAGTCGCACGTTGGAATACAGTATTGGGAACTATATTGAATTTAAAAAATAGTAAAACTAAATAAAATTTAAGCTTTTCGTATGAATCTGATACACTTAGGGAACATAAAGATTAGATTTACTTTATGTAAAATGAATTCTAGAAGTAGAGAGGACAATAATCCATGGAAAAAATTGAAGTAGGCGAAATCCTAACATTAAGCTATGAAGATGATCAAGAACAAGATTATGAAGTACTAGGTTCACTTGACATTGAAGGTGTAGAATACATAGCAGTTGGCTTAGTTGAAGATGTAGAACAAGAGAGTGAAGAAGATATGGATGTTTTCTTCTTAAGAGTAGAAGAAAGTGGCGAATTCTTTGATATTGAGACAGAAGAAGAATTTGAAAAAGTATCTGCTGCATTTGATCAATCACTAAAAGAAGAAGAATAAAACATAAAAAAGTAGAAATTGAGATGATCAATTTCTACTTTTTTAATAAATTAACTTGAAGCAGGAACGGTTTCGTTTTCTGATTCACTTTGTACGAATGAAGCAGATTCCCATTTTTTTGAACGCCATCTCCAAAGCATGAGTAATCCACGTATCCATTCATCTGCAATAAATGCAATCCATACGCCTATAAGTCCAAGGTTAAAGTGAACTCCTAGTATGTATGCAATCGGGATACTAATGCCCCACATGGATAAAATGCCCATCATGACGGGGAATTTCACGTCTCCAGCTGCACGTAGAGAACTGATTACGATTAAATTAAAAGCTCGACCAGGTTCGAGAAAAATTGTACAAATTAAAAGTAAAGTCCCTGTGTGGATAATTTGTTCATTATCAGTAAAGATTGAAAATAACGGTTTTGAGAACATAGATGCAATAATAGCCATTAAGGTCGAAATACATATACCTAATTTTAGACTGCGGATACAATGTTCATATGCTGTTTTTAAATCTCTTGCACCAACAAGTCTTCCGATGATAATTTGTTCACCCTGCCCAATAGCTACTGAAAATAAGAAGATAAACATCATAATATTTTGTGCATATACCTTAGTTGTCAGAGCCTCAGTTCCAATCATTGTAATAAAGATCGTAATAACGATTTGAGAGGCATTATATGAAATATTTTCTCCAGCTGCAGGCACGCCGATTTTAAATAGATTTTTCGAATGCTGAATCGGCTTAGATTGAAGGACTTTTTTAAACGAAATAAAGCCAATCCTTTTCATGAAAATAAAAATAATTAGTATTGTACAAATTATTCTTGCGATTGAAGTAGACCATGCTACTCCTGCTTCACCAAGAACTGGTAAACCAAAAGGACCAAAAATGACAAAATAATTTCCGATAGCATTTAGTATGTTCATTAAAATAGTGACTTTCATCATATCTTTCGTGAAACCATAACTACGTAAAGTTGCCGAAATTGTCATCATAATTGCTTGAACGAACATAAATGCGCCAACGATTTCTAAAAATGAATTTCCTCTTACGATTAAGTCTGGATCTAATCCCATCCATTTTAAAATGTAGGAAGAAAAAAAGAATAATAAAATACTAATGATGATACCGATCCCAAAGTTTGCAATCATAGATACTGTAAAAACTTCTTTTGCTTTATACTCATTTTTTGCACCTAAATATTGAGCAACTAATATTGATGTACCAGCAGTTACAAAACCAAATAATAATGTTACTAAGCCCATGACTTGAGACGCAACACCAACAGCGGCTACTGCATGGTCAGAATACTTACTAAGCATTAGGGTATCGACACTACCCATTAACATGAATAATAATATTTCAATAAATATTGGCCAGGTAATATGCAAAAGGGAGAGTGGCTTATCATTGCTTTGAATCTTGTTTGAAGATTCCATGTTTCATCCCTACCTTTTTAATAAAGAAAAGGATGTCTCAATACAATAATGTATTGTGTTAGGACACCCTTTCCATTTTATAATTTGGTTTTCGTTAAAAATAAATTTAACAAATCCTATAATTTAATAATTTTGATACCATAACCTTCAAGAGTAAACTCTGTATTATATGTTTCATTTTTTTCTGTTATGACATTAAATACGGTTTTATTTTTGAATAAATCAGGCGTTTTGACTGATAATTCATTTGGGTTGTTACTTAAAATATATACGAAAGTATCGCTTTCATATGTTTTAGCGTAAACAATTGTATTATTTTCATTGTTTGCTTCAATAAAACTAAATGTACCTTCACTACCAATTGCTTTATGGTCTTTACGAAGTTTTAAAAGTGTCTGAACATATTCAAACAAATCACGATCTTGACGTTCTTCCTCCCAAACCATACATTTGCGGCAACCTGGATCTTGTTTTCCAGTCATCCCGATTTCATCACCATAATAAATGCATGGTGCACCAGGGAATGATAATTGGAATGTGTACAATAGCTTTAATTTTTCAAGATTTTCATCACAAATTGTTAACACGCGAGGTGTGTCATGGCTACCTAATAAATTAAAGGCAACTTCATTTACATTTTGTGGATAAGAATGAAGTACTTCACTAATCACGTTAGTGAAAACTTCAGCAGAGATCTTATCTTTTGCGAAGAAATCTAATGCACCATTTGTAAATGGATAATTCATAACAGCATCAAACTGATCACCCTGCAACCAAGGCATTGAATCATGCCATATTTCACCTAAAATATAAAGGTCAGGATTTACAGATTTAACTTCTGTTCTAAATTCTCTCCAAAATGCATGGTCGACTTCATTTGCAACGTCTAAACGCCAGCCATCAATATTGAATTCCTTTGCCCAATACTTACCAACTTCTAAAAGGTAAGCTTTTACATCTGGATGTTCAGTATTTAATTTTGGCATTGACGGTACAAAAGCAAAAGCATCATAATTTGGTGTCGGCTCAGTCACAATCGGGAATTCCTTTAAGTGGAACCAGTCTTTATAAATTGATTTTTCTTGTTTTTGCAATACATCTTGAAAAGGCTCGAAGAAATAGCCACTGTGATTAAACACAGCATCTAACATGACTTTAATATTACGCTCATGGCACTCATCTACTAATCTCTTAAATGTTTCTTTCGTGCCAAATTGTGGATCAATTTCCAAATAATCAATCGTGTCATATTTATGGTTTGAATGCGCTTTGAAAATTGGGGTGAAATAAATTCCGCCAATTCCAAGTTCTACAAGATGGTCTAGATGTTGTATTACACCTTCAAAATCTCCACCGAAGAAATTATTTGTAGCAGGTTCTTCGCTTTCCCACTCTAATGTGCCTTTAGGATTAATCGAAGGGTCACCATTTGCAAATCTTTCTGGGAAGATTTGATACCATACTGTATCTTTAGCCCAACTAGGTGCCTTAAAGATATCAGCTTCGTTTAAGAATGGAAAACAGAAATAATATGCTGTATCATCTGTTGGGATTTCATTATAAAATCCTCTCTCTGCATAAACAAGCGTTTCCTCTTGATTGCTAAGTTCAAAACCATATCGAAGACGACGGAAAGGCGGCTTGATTTCTACAAACCAGTAATCGAATAATTCCGTACTTCCGCTTATTTTCATTTCTGTTTTATTAATTTGCCATGCTCCATCTTCCCAATGGTAAGGGTCTCCATGAATTAATTGAACAGACGAAACATCATCTTTTTTCGTACGTAATCGAATATGAAGTGTTTCGTTATTGTAAGCGTATGCATAGTTGTTTTTCGGGCGGTGATATATAGCTTCTTTTAACATTATGCTACCTCCAGCGACTTATTTAGACAATCGTTTGCTTAAAAAAAGAGTATAATTAAACGCTTTCATTGTCAATTGTTTTGAAAGCTCATATTTGTAAATGAATGATTTTTATTTCATACTTTATAAATGTATAATATGTGATAGAGTAGACAAGAGCAGAATGTACTAGGAGGAGCAGAATTGATCAGAAACTTTTTTACAAAGCGATTTAAGTTGAAAAGTATATATGAAGCAAAAGATAGCAAACTAATTTATGTATTCATCCAAAATATACTAGTTGGTTCATTAATTGCTTTTCCATTAGTGTTTCAAATCATACAAACTGATTCACAAAGATTAGCGGAGAGAGTATTTGCACCATATTATGAAAACACTAGTTGGGAAAATGAAATACCTGATTGTCATTATGACGACCAACTTTCTTGTCAGAACAATAAACAAAAAGTAATTGAAGTTAAAAATCAGCGAATTGTTTTTGATCCAACGGATCAATATGATGTGAACGACAAAGAAAGTATCACAATTGTCTTTGGGGAAAAACATATCCATGCAAATTTACTAGGATTTGATCTATATGGGGGATACAATGACCAATTAGTAAAAGCGTTAGACCAAAAAAATGCTGATCAAATATTACTTGGAATTGTATCAAGTGTCAAAATGCAAGCAGTTGCAATGATGATGCAATTATTTTACCCAATAACGATTGTTACGAATATTATTTATATCGCAATTGTATCGTTAATGGCTTTATTATTTAATATTGGAAATTCTAAAAAGTTGACTTATAGGCAATTCTTCTCATTTCTATCATATGCAGCAACTTTGCCAGCTATTTTTGCGTTTATGATTGGAACGATCTTTTCAATCGCATTTCTATATATTGCCTTTAATTTTGGTGTGATTTTATTTGCATACTATGTCTATCGTAAATATAATCGAGTCGTATAAATACAGTACTGTCAAGGGGAGGAAGAACATTCCTCCTATTATTTTTAAATTTACTAAAAATTAAGAAAAAAATATGTTATTTATTACCAAATTGTCCAATATATTTAAATGGAAAAGCTCTATATAATTTTGTCTTCATCGTTTATGATGTAAGAAGAATTTCTAAAAAAAGCAAAATGTAAGCGCTTATATCAACAGTTAATATAAAAATAAAAATATACTAATTTGTTTGACTTTCATATTTTAGTAGATTAATATAAAAGTGTGAAAGCGCTTGCTATACTTTATGAAAAATATAACCTTGTTAGGGGGAAACAAAAGTGAAACTAAAATCAATGTTTGCTGTATTTGCAACGGTAAGCTTAAGTTTAGGTGCATTAGCTGGATGTGGATCTTCAAAAGATACTACAAACACTGCTAAAGACAAAAAGAAAGATGACCTTCCTTGGGATGAACAAGCAAAAGGTTACAAAATGGAAAAAGAAGTACTAAATGGTGAAGCTCCATTAAAAGTATGGTTAGATAATGATGATTATGCAAACGCTATCATTGAGGCTTTCAATGCTAAATATCCAAAAGTAAAAGTTGAGTATGAAAAAGTTGGTGCGGTTGATACACGTGCTAAAATGGAACTTGATGGTGAAGCTGGATTAGGTGCAGACGTTTTCGTACAACCACATGATGGAATTGGTGCTTCATTAGAATCAGCAATTATTGGACCAATGGGACAATACACTGATCAAATTAAAGATCGTTTCTTAGATTCTTCAGTTGGTACTGTAATGAGCGATGGTCAAGCTTATGGTGTACCAATTTCTACAGAATCGGTTGCATTATTCTATAACAAAACATTATTAAAAGAATTAACTGGTTCAGATGCTGCACCTACTGATTGGTCTCAAATTTCTGACTTAGCTAAAACATATAATAATAAAAAGAAAAACCAATGGACAGTTCGTTGGGAAGTTGGAAACTCTTACATGAGTTACTTCTTCTTATCTGCTAACGGTTATGATTTATTCGGTAAAGATGGAACAGATGCTTCTAAAATCGGATTCGATACAGCAGAAGCAAAAGCTGGTCTAGAAGCTTTAAAAGCAGTTCGTCCTGAGTGGGATGTAAACTCTGCAGATGCTACAAACGATACAACTACTTTAGAATTTGCTAAAGGTAAAACACCATTCTTAATTACTGGTCCATGGGCGATCGGTGATGTGAAAAAAGGTGCTGACAAAAATAAATTTGAATTTGGAATTGCTCAACTTCCAAAAATTAATGGTAACCAACCTGTAACTTTCTCTGGTAACCAAATTGCAAACGTATCTTCTTACTCTAAACATCCAGCGGCTGCTCGTGTATTCGCAATGTTCTTAGGTTCTAAAGAAGGTGCAGAAGCTTTATACAAAACAACTGGTAAATTACCAGCTCTTAAAGAGCAATATGCAAGTGAAGTTCCTGGTTTAAGTGATGATGTATTACTTCAAGGTGTTGCAGCTCAAGCAGCATTCTCAAAACCAATGCCTTCTATTCCAGAAATGGCTAACTGGTGGGATCCTGCTAAAAATATGATCGTAAACGTTTGGGATGGCTTAATGTCACCTGAAGAAGCACAAAAGAAAGCTGTTGAAGATTTCGAAGCATTACAAAGTGGTGCAGGTAAATAATCAATCTAGTATCATTACAGCCTCTCAAAATCTGAGAGGCTGTATTATCAACTAATTATGCAAACGGTTTCTGCTATTTGCATAATTTTAGATAATAAGATATTGTTTTGCATAAACGGGTACCGATTTTTGGTACGGAAGGGGGAGAAAAGATATGGCAACGGCGAAAGTTAATGAACAAAAGCCTAGTATACCTGATAACGGATCAAAAAAAATGAACCCATCACTGCCAGCCATTCTGTCAGTCTTTATTTGGGGACTTGGACAAGTCGTAAACAAGCAATTTTTAAAAGGTTTATTCTTCTTTGCAATACAAGTATTGGTTGTAGTAATTGAGGTTGCAACTGGTCACTATTCAAAAGCTGATCTTTCTGAAGGTTTCTATTTAAGAGAAAATGGTGGATTTTTTATAAAAGGTTTTTGGGGATTAGTAACACTGGGTACACAGCCTCGTACGATGGGAATCACTGGACTAACTGAAGGTGATCACTCAATTGTACTTTTAATAAATGGAATTATTGCATTAATATTTATTTCAGTACTTATAGGAATTTACTATTGGAACATAAAAGACGCGTATAAAGTAAGAAGAACTTTAAATGAAACAAACTTTGTACAAACTTCAAGAGAATACTTAAGAGACTTATGGGATGGAATGTTTGAATTTATCGTTCTAATTCCATCAATGATCATGTTGACATTAATTTCTTTAATGCCTATCATTTTTGGCGTATTAATCGCATTCACAGATTATAATAAATTCCACTTACCGCCTACTAAACTAGTAAGCTGGGTTGGATTCGACAACTTCGTTAATTTATTTTCATTACCGATTTGGACACATACATTTACTGGCGTATTTACTTGGACATTCGTTTGGGCAATCTTATCAACAGTAACATGTTTCTTCGGTGGATTGTTTATGGCAGTAGTCGTAAATAGTAATCGAGTAAAAGGAAAAAAATTCTGGCGTACAATTTTTATCTTACCTTGGGCAATTCCAAGTATGATTTCACTTTTAGTATTTAAAACATTATTTAATGGCCAATTTGGTCCAATCTCTCAGTTCTTAGTAGATATCGGCTTAACTGCTGAACGAATCGGATGGTTTACAGACTCTAATCATCCAAACGTTGCTCGTGCAACAATCATTGTCATTAACTTATGGTTAGGATTCCCTTACTTTATGGCTTTAATGACTGGGGTTATGACTAGCTTAGATAAAGAAATTTATGAAGCTGCTAAGATTGACGGTGCAACAAGAACGCAAGAATTTTGGAAAATTACTTTCCCATTAGTACTTGCTGCAACTGCACCACTATTAATTATGTCATTTGCTACAAACTTTAATAATTTCAACGTTATCTATTTCTTAACAGAAGGTGGACCAGCTAATCCGAATTACCAGTTTGCTGGATCTACAGATATCCTTATTACGTGGATTTACAAATTGACTTTAGATAATCGTATGTATAATATGGCGTCTGTTATGTCGATTCTAATCTTCTTAATTATCGGATCTATTTCTGCTTGGAACTTTACTCGTACAAAGCAATTTAAAGAGGAGGAGTTCTAAAATGTCTACAAATACAAAAATGAACAAGAAGAGTTTTAATTTTGGAAGCGCATTATTAACATCATTAACTTACATTTTATTAATATTAGTTGCGATCGTTGTTTTATTTCCGATTATTTGGATTGTAGGTTCGTCATTTGGAGAGTCAACAGGACTTGCAAGTGCAACGCCAATCCCGAAAAATCCAACTATTGAACACTATAAAGAATTATTTGAGAAGACAAAGTTTTCTCTATGGTACTGGAATACATTAAAGATTGCATTATTGAACATGGTCATTTCAGTATTTTTATCAACTTCGGCAGCATATGTATTTTCTCGCTTTAAATTTAAAGGGAAAAAATTCGGTATGGTTGCGATTCTTGTATTACAAATGTTCCCTTCATTTATGGGAATGATTGCGATTTACATCTTATTCTTAAACTTTGGATTATTAAATAATCACTTAGGATTAGTATTGGTATATGCAGCAGGACAAATTCCATTCAATACTTGGTTAATCAAAGGTTACCTAGGTGCAGTACCAAAAGCGTTAGATGAATCAGCAATGATTGATGGAGCGACGAAGACACAAATTTTCTTTAAAATTATTTTACCTTTATCAAAACCAATTTTAACATTCGTTGCCTTAACACAATTTATGGCACCTTGGATGGACTTCATCCTTCCACGTTTGTTAATTAGCTCAAATGAAAAGAAAACATTAGCAATCGGTTTATTTGAATTAATTAAAGGTCAAACCAACCAAAACTTTACAATGTTTGCTGCTGGTGCAGTTTTAGTTGCCGTTCCAATTACGATTTTATATGTATGGTTACAAAAATACATTATTCAAGGTGTAACTGCAGGTGCTAACAAAGGCTAAGAAACCTTAGTAAAATATAAAAATGAACAGAGTGAGGTCTAGTATCTCACTCTTTTTTCAAAATGAGGGCAGAAGATGAAATCAATAAAAACGCTAGTCGCCTTATTATGTATTGCCTCACTAATTGGATGTTCGAATCAAACTACAACAAAAAAGATTACACCGATTGAAGATAAGAAAATCAAAAATGTTAATATAAGTAAGACCTTTAGTGAAGATGTTCGAACATGCTATTCTTTATTCCCAATATCATTTGCAGATTCAAATAATGATGGATATGGTGATTTAAAAGGGATAGAAAATAAATTGGATTATTTAAAAGAACTTGGCATTCAATGTATTTATCTCAATCCGATTCACCCATCTCCTTCATACCATAAATATGATGTCTTAGATTACTATGCTATTGATCCAAAATTTGGTACGATGAACGACTTTGAAAATCTATTAAAAACTGCAAAAGAAAAAAATATAAAAATTATGATGGACATGGTGTTTAATCATACATCAATTCAGCATCCTTGGTTTAAAAAAGCTGTTAAAGGTGAAGGGAAATATAAGGATTATTATATTTTCAATGATGGGAAAGACAAGGATTTTCCATTAAAAGGACCATGGTATCGTGCAGGGAAACAATTCTATCATGCATTTTTTTGGGAAGGAATGCCTGATTTAAATTTAGATAATGAAGATGTACGAAATGAAATATATAAAATCTCAAATTTTTGGCTAGATAAAGGGATTGATGGATTTCGTCTAGACGCCGCAGCAATGGGATTTGAACCAAGTGAATATAAACGTGGTACAAATGTACTCGGCAAAAATGTGAATTTTTGGAAAGAATATACGTCTAATGTTAAGAAAACCAATCCAGATGCATTTGTAATAGCAGAAGTTTGGAAACCGATTAATGACCAAAAGAGATATTATGAATCATTTGATTCAATGTTTAATTTTGATGGTTCAGATCAAATCATGCGTGTTGTGAAAACAGGCACTGCATTTGACTTTCATTCTTTCTTTTCAAACGAAATTGAAGGGAAAAAATTAAAGGATGGTCAACGATTTATTGATTCAATATTTATTAGTAATCATGACCAAAATCGTGTAGCAAGCCAATTAAATGGAAATATTGATCAAGCAAAATTAGCAGCAAGTATTTATTTAACATTACCTGGAATTGCCTATGTTTATTATGGTGAGGAATTAGGAATGTTGGGACAAAAGCCGGATGAGCAAATTCGCGAACCATTTAAGTGGAATAAAGCACTTACAGAAGGTACGACTAAGTGGGAACCGATTATTTTAAATAAAGAGCTTGCTTCATTAGATGAACAAAGAAAAAATCCTCTATCAATGTTCTCTCATTATAAAAATTTAATATCAGTTAGAAATAATAATGAGGCATTTGATATTTTTAGTGATTTTATAGAAGGTCCATATAATGAAGGATCAAGTTTATCTTATTTTAGAGAAAGTCAGAACCAAAAGGTTTTAGTCATTCATAATATTGAAGCAGAGCCGATTAAATTGAATGTAAAAGAGAAAATCATCAAGAATTTATATATGAATCAAGCTACTTTCAATCAATCAAATCTTACTTTAAATGGTTATGGAACAATTATTCTCGAAGTCCAAAAATAATGTACTATATCAAGAACCCCTATGATAGTGATATCATATATTTAATCGCAGAATAGATAACTTGTATATAAATAATCTTAAAGCTAGAGAAAATGAGGTGTTATGATGGGCGTTACAATAAATGATGTAGCCAAAGCAGCTGGAGTTGCCCCTTCTACAGTTTCTCGTGTTATCTCAGATAGTTCACTGATTAGTGATCGTACAAAACGAAAAGTAAAAAGAATAATGGAGGATCTAGGATATCATCCTAATATAAATGCACGTAACTTAGCGAATCAAACATCTCAAACATTAGGGATCGTTATGCCGAGTTCGGCAAGTAAATCATTCCAAAATCCTTTTTTCCCTGAGGTCATTAGGGGAATCAGTTCAACTGCTCATATGAAGGATTATTCTTTACTACTCTCAACTGGGGAAACAGAGGAGCAAATACTTGAAGCAGTAGAAAAAATGGTCATGGGAAAACGTGTAGATGGAATTATTCTTCTATACTCACGAGAAAATGACCCAATTATCCAATATTTATTGAAACAAGAGTTTCCGTTCGTTCTTGTTGGTAAACCATATCAACATGTTGAACAAATTACCTATATTGATAATGACAATTACGGTGCAGCTAGAGAAGTTACGAACACTTTTATCCGTAAAGGGCATCAAAAAATTGCTTTTGTAGGTGGTAGTAGGGATTTTCTTGTAACACAGGAGAGACTAAGTGGTTATTGTGATGCAATGAAATTATCTGGATTACCATTAAATGAAGAATATATTTTTCATGATGACTTCCTATTAGAAAGTGGGAAAGCTTCGATTGATCATTTGATGAGATTAGAAGAGCCTCCAACTGCTATTGTAGCAGCCGATGATATTATCGCATTAGGTATATTAAGTTCATTAGCAGATTTAGGGAAACAAGTACCTGAACAGGTATCGGTGATTAGCTTTAATAATTTAGTACTAGCAGAACTAGCGACACCTAGACTTTCATCTGTTGATGTAAATATATTTCAACTTGGAAATGAAGCTACTAAACTAGTAATTGACCGAATTCAATCAAATGATACACATTCAAAGAGTGTGATTGTACCTTATCGTATAGTTGAGAGACAATCGAGCTTAGAAGAGCAATCGAAAAAATAGTTTAATGTTTCGTAAAAAGAAGAACACATTTTGTTATGTGTTCTCTTTTTACTTTTATTAAATCTATTGGAATTTTAATAAAGGGGTACAAAAAATAGATTTTTCGTTATACTATCAATAATAGCAACTAGATTAGGAGGAACTTTATGAAGTTTTCTTGGAAAAATTATGCATTTCCGTTTATTTTACTTATTAGCATTGTAATAGGTTCAATGATCGGTTTAATGTCAGAAAATGTTGGAATCGTCCTTAAGCCAATAGGGGACTTGTTTTTAAATTTATTATTTGTTGTTGTTGTACCGCTTGTATTTTTCTCAATCGCATCAAGCTTTGCGAATGGCGGAGGAGAAAATTTTGGGAAAATGATTAGAAATATGTCTGGCGTTTTCTTATTTACAGGTGTTATTTCCGCGGTCATCATGCTCGTTGTTATGAAAATCTATCCACCTGCACATGGAGTAAATATTCCAATCGTTAAACCTGAAGCTACTGGAGATTTATCAGTGGCTGAACAGATTGTTAATACATTTACAGTTAGTGATTTTTCTGGATTATTTTCTCGTAGCAATATGATGGCAATTATCGTATTTGCTGTTTTGGTCGGCTTGGCTACTAATAAAGCTGGAGAAAAAGCTGACATTGTTAAGAAATTATTATCAAGTGGTAATATTGTTATTATGAATATGGTCAACTATATTATGTATCTTGCGCCACTTGGACTTGGAGCATATTTTGCTTATCTTGTACCAACTTATGGGAAAGAACTAGTAGGATCGTATGCAAGAGTATTTATACTATACTATGTAACAGCTATTTTATTATATTTTATTGTATATAGTATATTTGCTTATATGGCTGGTGGCCGAGAAGGTTTTATCATTTATTGGAAAAATGTTATCCCTTCAACGTTAACATCACTTGGTACTTGTAGTAGTGCTGCTACAATTCCTACCAACTTTGAATCAGCTGAAAAAATGGGCGTGTCTAAAAACGTAAGAGAAACTGTTATTCCACTTGCAAGTGCGCTTCATAAAGACGGATCTGTAATGGGAGGCGTTGTAAAAATTGCCTTCGCATTCGGTGTATTCCACATGAATTTCTCAGGATTAAATATATATCTTGTGACAATCGGAATTGCACTCTTAGTTGGAATGGTAATGGGAGCGATACCTAATGGTGGAATGATTGGTGAGATGTTAATCCTTTCATTATTTGGATTGCCAGTTGAAGCCTTACCAATTCTAGCAGCAATCAGTACAATTATCGATCCACCTGCAACGATGTTAAATGCAACAGGGGACTTATCTGCAACTATGCTTGTAGAACGAATGACGAATGGTAAGAAATCTGCTTAAGAGAAGTTCACTAAGCAGAGAGAAAACATTTAAATAGGACAAGAAATGGGAACTAATTAGATGTTAATTAGTTCCCATTTTTTTATGATTCGAAGATTTACACTATAGGATGTTTCATGTCGATATCAGAACTGGATTCATAATTGACTCAATTCCTGGTTGCAAATCCTGATGTTGGGGTGAGAATGTAATTGGTATTATGGAATCAAGTGATTTCCCTATTTAATATTTCATTTTCAAAGCAAGGTATTCCCCTATATGAATCAATGTGCAAGTCAAATGAATAAATTTTCAAAAAAAATACCACATATTCAAAAAATATGTGGTATTTCCAATTCATTATTATTTTAGATTTTCAGGATTTAAGCCTAGTAATTCTTCAACTACGAAGCGGCCATCTTTACGGATTAATACGTCATCGAAATAGATTTCTCCGCCACCGTATTCTGGACGTTGGATACAAACCATATCCCAGTGAATGTTTGAGTTGTTTCCATTGTATGCTTCGTCATATGCTTGACCAGGAGTGAAGTGGAAGCTTCCATCGATTTTTTCGTCGAATAAAATGTCTCCCATTGGGTGTAAGATATATGGGTTTACACCAATTGCGAATTCACCAATGAAACGTGCGCCTTCATCTGTGTCAAAAATCTTGTTGATTCGTTCAGAATCATTTGCAGTAGCTTCAACAATTTTTCCATCTTTAAACTTAAGCTGAACATTTTCAAACGTAAAGCCATTGTTTGGAGATGGAGTGTTGTAAGAAAGCGTACCATTTACCGAATCACGTACAGGTGCAGTAAATACTTCTCCATCAGGAATATTCATTTCACCAGCACATTTAATTGCAGGGATATCTTTAATTGAGAATGTTAAATCAGTACCAGGACCTTTGATTGATACTTTGTCTGTACGGTTCATTAACGCTACAAGAGCATCCATTGCTTTGTCCATTTTACCATAGTCAAGATTACATACATCGAAGTAGAAATCTTCGAATGCTTCAGTGCTCATTTTTGCAGATTGAGCCATTGAGTCCGTAGGGAAACGTAATACAACCCATCTTGTTTTTGGAACACGGATTTCTCTATGTACTTTATGACCTACTGTTTTACCATGGATTTTTGTTTTTTCATCTGGCACATCAGACAGTTCGCTAATATTAACACCAGAACGTAAACCAATGTACGCATCCATGTCTTTCATTACATTTGCTTCATAATCAGCAATTTTATTGAAATGTTCTTCTGTAGCACCCATTAGTAATGCGCGGTCTACTTTATGATCTTTAATTGAAACGAAAGGAAAACCACCGGCAGCATATGCTTCTTTTACAAGTGCAGTTACTAATTCAGTTTCAAGTTTAAAGTTCTCAATCAGGATTTTTTCACCTGGTTGTAATTTTACTGAGTAATTGATTAAGTTTTTTGCTAACTTAGCAATTCGTGGATCTTTCATGAAAATTCCCTCCAATATTTAAGTCTATAATACTATTGTAAACTATTTGGTCAGTTTTGTTTACTGATAGTATTCTTTTTTTACTAAAGAATTTGAAAACTTATAAAATGACATATTTAGTGTTTGGTAAAATTTGTAGTATAATACGAAATAAGTGATTAATTTTGTGGAAAGCTACTGTATGAAAGGGGTCAATTTAAATGAATCTAATTTCAGTTAGTGCATTAATTGCAGCAATCGCATTTGTTGTTTTAGTCGTATTTATTAGTCGCACGTTATTTAGATTAGAAAGAGTGTTTAGAGAGGTAGAAACGACACTGTCTGAGACACAAAAAGATTTACACGATGTTAGTGTGGAAACAGTTCAATTCATACATACTTCTAATCATTTAGCTGAAGAAGCTAAAATTTTAGTCAGAAATTCAAATGAATTAGCAAAAGATATGCGTGAGCGTGCAAAATCCCTTGATGTATTAGCTAAATCAGTAGAAGAAGTTGGCGTTACGATCGCTGAAATGAACGAAAAAGTAAGAGATACTGCTTCAAATGTCACGAACACAGTAAAATCAAGTACTGAAAAAGTATCCCAAGCTCTACAATGGGGAAATACTGCTATTGATATTTGGGAAAAGTTTAAAACGAAGCGTGAGGGAAAAAAGAAAAATGGTCAATCGAATTTCAACGACTCAACAGTTTGATGAATTACTTAGCTCAAACGAGAAGTTTATCTTCTTGAAACATAGTACTACATGTCCAATTAGTCATGCAGCATATACAGAATTCCTTGCATTTGATTCTGCCTATGAAAATATTCCTTTATATTATTTACAAGTACAGGATGATCGAGAGCTATCAAATTATATAGCAGATAAAACATCAATAAAACATGAGTCTCCTCAATTATTTATTTTTGAAAATGGAAAAGCCGTATTTAATACTTCACACTTTTCGATTAAAAAAGACTCTATTGAGAATGCTTTTTTAAATAAGTAGACAGAAATCAGACGTTTTATATGTAAAGAAATACCTTAGTATAGTAAATCTTACTGTACTGAGGTATTTTTTTATCTAATTAATTGTTGGAACAAACAAAACGGATGAATAAAAGGCGTGAAAATAGAAATCTCAAAATATAATGAAGGAAGAAACGCGTGTTAGTAAATACGCGAAAATTTTCATAAGTTCGTTTATATTTCATCTCACGGGAGGGAAAAAATGAGTATTTTAGTTCTTGGTGGAGCAGGTTATATTGGTTCACATGCAGTGTACCAGCTAATAGACCAAAATTATGAAGTTGTCGTGGTAGACAATTTACAAACAGGGCACCGAAAGGCTATTCATGCAAACGCAATCTTTTACCAAGGTGATATAAGAGATAAAGAATTTCTTAGAACCATTTTTGAAAAGGAACAAATTGAAGGAGTTCTTCATTTTGCTGCAAATTCACTAGTAGGCGAATCAATGGTGCAACCGATTAAGTACTTTGATAATAATGTTTACGGGACCCAAGTATTGTTAGGTGTCATGATTGAGTATGGTGTAAAATACATTGTATTCTCGTCCTCTGCTGCTACATATGGTGAACAAATTATTATGCCAATTACCGAGGAAATGCCTACAATACCTACTAGTACATATGGTGAGACAAAATTGATGATGGAAAAACTAATGAAGTGGTGTGATATTGCCCATGAAGTGAAATTTGTTTCATTGAGATACTTTAATGTTGCTGGTGCAAGAGCTACTGGTGAAATAGGTGAGGATCATCAACCAGAAACACATTTAATTCCTCTAGTCCTTCAAGTAGCTTTAAATCAACGGGATCATATATCAATCTATGGAACCGATTATGATACTCATGATGGAACTTGTATCCGTGATTATATTCACGTAGAAGACCTAATTGATGCGCACATACTGGCATTAGATTATCTACAAGATGGAGGAGAAAGTAATATTTTTAATCTTGGTAGCAGTCAAGGTTACTCCGTTAAAGAAATCATAGAAACAGCTAGAGAAGTTACTGGGCATAGGATTCCGTCAGAAGTAACAGAGCGTAGGAAAGGGGATCCTAGTAGTTTAATTGCTTCTTCTGAAAAAGCTATGGATGTCCTAGGATGGAAACCTAAGCGTGCGTCAATACATGAAATCATAAAGGATGCTTGGAACTGGCATCAATCGAATCGTACCGTACCGGATATCAAAAATAGTAGGGTTCACAAATGGAGATAGATTCACTCTTTTAAGGATGTACATCATATCAAAAAAAGAATCTATTCAAAAATAGAAAAAAACGTGCTTTCATGCACGTTTTTTCTAAAGGATTAGATGAATAACGCTAAAATGTAGAATTATTACTCTACGTCGAATCCAGCTGCTTTCCATGCAGCAGTACCACCATCGATATAAGCTACATCAGTAAAGCCCATTTTTTTAAGTAAATAAGCACCTAACGAAGCCTGTCCGCCTGCACCACATGTAACTAGTACTGGACGATTTCTATCAGCTAATCTTGGTTCACGTAGATGTTCAGGTAACTCAAGGTCAGCACGAATTGCTAGCATACCAAGTGATATATTTACACTGCTTGGAATTAACCCACATGCGCCAGCGTCTTTCGCATCTTGAACGTCAATAACGAAAGTATCAGGATTTGCATTAATCTTTTCACGAGCTTCAGCAGAACTAATACCAGGAACATTTTCACGAGCTTCTGCTACCATTTGTTTAAATGTAATTGTCATTTTATTACCTCCAGTAAAGTATTGTTGGAAATTCCTTAAATTGGAAACTTCATATTATACATTACACCTAATATGGATGAACTTTCAAATAATCGGTTGATTCAAACAACCTTCTTCTCATCTCATGCAGTTATTTTGATTAGCTTTCTAGAAAGTGTCATAATAACAAATGAGATATATTAGGTTATTTGCAAGGAGGACTTAAAGTTGAACAACAATGATTTAGACCAACTAAGATTCGAAATTGATGAGATTAACCATCAAATGCTTGAATTACTGAATAAAAGAGGAGAAATCGTTAAGAAAATAGGAATTGCAAAAATTGATAAAGGTGTAAAACGATTTGATCCTGTTAGAGAACGTAAAATGCTTGATTATATTGCTGATCAAAATGAAGGACCATATAGCACATCAACACTGCAACATATTTTCAAAGAAATCTTTAAATGTAGTTTAGAGCTTCAAGAAGAAGATGATAAAAAAGTCTTATTAGTATCTAGAAAAAGAAAATCTGAAAATACGATTGTTGAAGTGAATGGCGAAAAAATAGGCGATGGAAGTCCAATCATAATTGCTGGACCATGTGCAGTAGAAAGTTATGAACAAGTAGATTCAGTTGCGAAGGTTCTAAAAGAACAAGGTGTCAAGATTATGCGTGGTGGAGCATTTAAACCACGAACGTCACCTTATGATTTTCAAGGTCTTGGTGAAGATGGCTTAAAGATTTTAAAAGAAGTCGGTCAAAATCATGGACTAGCTATCATTAGTGAAATCGTCAGTCCAGAACATATTGAAATGGCTCTAGACTATGTCGACATCATTCAAATCGGTGCAAGAAATATGCAAAACTTTGAATTACTGAAGGCTGCAGGTTCAGTGAATAAACCAATTTTATTAAAGCGAGGTTTAGCAGCTACTATTGAAGAGTTTATATATGCAGCAGAGTACATCATGTCAAAAGGAAATCAAGAAATCATTTTATGTGAACGTGGTATTCGCACGTATGAAAAAGCTACAAGAAATACACTAGATATCACAGCGGTTCCTATATTAAAACAAGAGACTCATTTGCCAGTATTAGTTGATGTAACCCATTCGACAGGAAGAAGAGATTTATTAATTCCGGCAGCAAAAGCAGGTTTAGCGATTGGTGCAGATGGAATTATGGCTGAAGTTCATCCAGACCCTGCGACAGCATTAAGTGATTCAACACAGCAAATGAATTTTGAGCAATATGAGCAATTTATGTCAGAATTAAATTCATTCATGAATCGATAATTTTTCATAAAAGCACTGACAGGAGTCATTCCTGAAGTGCTTTTTTTGAATAATTTGTGACAATTTGATTTAAATTAGCACTATATAGTAAAAATCTGCAAATATTTTACAATTTTTCTAATCGTTCTATTGAATGAATATACAATTCACTATAAGATATACTGAAGGTACTATTTTTGTGGAATATGACAATTTATGACTATTTTACTGAAATACAAACAAACTACATAATAGATAGAAATGAATAGAGGAGTGATAAAAATGACGGTTACAATTTACGATGTCGCACGAGAGGCAAACGTTTCCATGGCTACTGTTTCTCGCGTAGTAAATGGCAATCCAAATGTTAAGCCTACTACTAGAAAAAAAGTAAATGAAGCAATTAGTCGTTTAGGATATAGACCAAATGCGGTAGCAAGAGGATTAGCTAGTAAGAAAACTACAACGGTAGGGGTTATTATACCTGATATTTCGAATAGTTTTTATGCAGAACTTGCACGTGGTATTGAAGATATCGCTACAATGTATAAATACAATATCATTTTAAGTAACTCTGATGAAAATATTGAAAAAGAGATTACCCTAATCAATAATATGTTAGCTAAACAAGTTGACGGGATTTTATTTATTGGTGGCACTGTTAGTGATGTGCATAAAGAAGAATATGAAAAAGCCGGTGTACCAATTGTTTTAGCAACAACTTATGATGAGGCAAAAACAATTCCTTCAGTTAATATTAACTATGAGCAAGCAGCTTTTGATGCAGTTGACTATTTAATAAAGAAAGGTCACAAATCAGTTGCTTTTGTAAATGGACCAATTGAAAATAACATCATAAGTTTAAGTAAATTGAACGGATATTTAAGAGCATTACAAGAGAATGGTATTGAATTTGATGAAAATTTACTAACATATGGGGATCATAGTTATGAGTCGGGTAGTGAGGCATTTGAAACGTTTCATGAGCGTAACATAATACCAAGCGCGATTTTCGTAGCTTCAGATGAAATGGCAATTGGTGTGATCCATAGTGCACAGGATCATGGTTTGTTAATACCGAATAATTTAGAGGTTATTGGATTCGATAATACAAGACTTGCATTAATGGTACGTCCAAAGTTAACGACGGTAGTACAACCAATGTATGATATAGGTGCTGTTGCAATGCGTCTATTAACAAAATATATGAATAAAGAAACAGTGGAAGATTCACATGTTATTCTTCCGCATCATCTTCAAATTCGCCAATCAACAAAATAAATAAAGGAAGCTAAGAACAATATTGTTCAATAGCTTCTTTTTTTACATTTTTTATATAAATGGCTTCTTTTGTTGTATGTAAAGTGGATCGAGTGCACGGTTAAGTATTTGAGAATTGTATTCCTCTATTTCTTTTTTTCTTGGAATGTTTCTTACAATAGAAGGGTCATCTGTCCATGTTTTAGGTAATGTAACATTAGATACTTTTTGCCATTTTTCAAGCCAAGAATTTGGTATATGTTCTGAAGAAGGTTGTTGATTGGTCATAGCTAACCAAACATTGGCCCAAGCTCTTGGCACAACTCTCCAGTAATCATACCCTCCACCAGCAACAGCAATCCATCTTCCCTCACAATATTTATGAGCGATTTCATGTGCGATTTTAGGGATTTCTTGGAATGATTTCATTGTTGTACATAGATGAGTTAATGGGTCATAACAATGTGAATCTGAACCATTTTGTGTAAAAATTATATCGGGTTTGAAATATTCTGCAATTTCAGAAAGTGCTTTTTTATAGTTTACTAGAAAAGAATCATCTTCTGTAAACGCATCAATCGGAACGTTAAAAGAATAACCAAATCCCTTACCTTGTCCTCTTTCATTTACTCCACCAGTGCCAGGAAATAAGTAACGTCCTGTTTCATGAATTGATAATGTACAAACTGTAGGATCATCGTAAAATGCCCATTGAACGCCGTCACCATGATGAGCATCCGTATCTACATATAATACTTTCAATCCATATTTTTTCTGAATATATTTAATAGCAATTGCACAATCATTGTATACACAAAATCCTGATGCTTTCCGTTTAAATCCATGATGCAAACCGCCCCCTAAATTAAAGGCGTGATTTGCTTTACCTTCTAGTACAGCATCAACAGCGGTTAATGTACCACCAACTATTAAGGAGCTTGCTTCATGCATATTTTTAAAAATAGGTGTATCTTCGGTTCCTAAACCGAATTGCTCTGATATTTGTTCGTTAATTGTTTCGTGACTAGCTTTTTTTACTTGTTCTATATATTGGCTATCATGGAATAATAAAAGCTCTTCATCCGTAGCGATTCTCGGAAAAAGTACATCAGTGTCATTTATTAACTGACTCTCTTTTAACAATTCATAAACAAGCTGTGAGCGAATCGGGTTAAATGGATGATTTTCGTTAAATTGATATGAATGATAATCTTCACTGTAAATTAAATAAACATCCTTTTTCATATCGTTTCACTCGCTTCATTTGGCCAAAGAATCGTATATCCTTCAGTTTTAAGTTTTGTTATCATCGTTAAGGGATTCATTGTCTGAATCCTAAAAACGAGCACTTTATGCAAAGGATCTTTTGCAGGATAAACTAAAACGCTAACGATATTAATATTTTCTTTTGCAAAAACAGTTACGACTTCACTTAAAATGCCAGGTTGATCACGAACTAAAAGTTCAATTTGTGAACTTGGTTGGTATGCTCCAGTTAATGTAACCAATGTATGAAGAACGTCAATTTCAGTGACAAGACCAACTAATTTGCCACTAGAAACGACTGGTAAACAACCAATTTTATATTGGTAAAAATTGGTTGCAACTTCTTCAACGAAGTCCATTTGACTACAAGTAATCACATTTGATGTCATTATTTTTTCTACTGAAACTTGAAAAACATTTGAAATTTCTTGGGGAAACAATGTAGATGGTAGTGCATCGCGAACGTCTCGATCAGAAATGATTCCGATTACTTCTGAATCATCATTAATAATTGGAATATGACGGACTTCACCTTTGCGAAAAATTGTAATCGCTTCACCAATTGTATTTTCTTTCTTTAAAGTAACGTTTGAACTGCGCATAATATCTTGAATAAGCATGTTATAGAATCCTACCTTTCGAGATTAGAAGTCAGTTAGTACATATATCTTTGTAAGAAACGTAGAGCGTCAAAAGCTTGAATGTCTTCGGTTGTCACTCGTTTTCCAATTCTAACCATTAAACAGTTTGCAGGGTGAGAGCAAATCTCGGGGTCATCAGTTGCAAATTGAATAAGACCTCCTGCATTCATCATCTTTTCCATCATTTTACGATAATCCCATACACTAAGGCCGGTTCCTTTTAGGTCCCAATGCCAGTAATATTCTGTTGTAATAACGATATAATCTTCCATTGCATCATCCATCATTGAAATCATTAACATATTTTTGGCTATAGAAAACCCTCTAAATTCGGGGATTACTTCGATTGCGCCGAGTTCTATCAAATTTTCTAAAGTTGTTTGTGACCATCTTTCAAGTGGGTCAGGATATAAATATGTTACATATCCTACGATTGTATGATCACACCTTGCGATAATAATTCTTGCTTCTGGTAAACTGGCAATTTCAACAACTGCTTTATGTTGTTGCTTTGGTGGCCTAAATGAAGTTAAATTCTCATGAAACTCATATGTTTCAAGTAATACAGATTCAACCGGGCCTTCTATGATTAACTCACCTTTATTTGTAAGAATTTTCTTTGAAAAATACTTTTTTGGGTGATCCAATTAAACTCACTCCCTAGGAAAACACCTTTTTTCTTATCATACTAAAAATTATGCAGTAATAGATACAGGAAAAACATCATAATGTGTCTAATTATTTAAAAGTAGATAATATAGTAAAAATACTGAAAATTAAGTTTACTAAAGGTATAATACTTATATACATAATCGAGGAGGGATTTTAATGAAAGTGGAAGCGCTTCCTGTAAAAAATGGTCATTTTAATTTAACGAATTATGAAGAGAGTTATCAAAACTTTGATTGGAAAGAAGTAGAAAAAGAGTTCTCTTTTCATACTACACAAAAGTTTAATGTAGCATATGAGGCGATTGATCGTCATGCAAACTCCCACCGCAAAGATAAGATTGCTTTGTATTATAAAGACGACGAGCGTAATGAAAAATATACATTTGGAGAAATGAAAACCAATTCTGATAAAGCTGCAAATGTGTTGAAACAATATGGTGATATTGAGAAGGGCGACCGCGTATTTATTTTCATGCCACGTCAACCAGAATTATATTTTGCATTACTTGGTGCTTTGAAATTAGGTGCAATTGTAGGGCCTTTATTTGAAGCTTTTATGGAAGGTGCTGTAAAGGATCGTTTAGAAGACAGTGAAGCAAAAGTTATTATTACAACGCCAGCTTTATTATCTCGTGTACCAATCAATGATTTGCCTTCATTGAAAACGATATTTCTTGTAGGAAATGATGTTAACGAAGGTGGTAAATTCGTTGATTTCACGACTCGTTTTAAGGAAGCAAATGCTGACTTTGACATTACGTGGTTAAACCGTGATGATGGCTTAATTTTACACTATACATCAGGCTCAACTGGAAAGCCAAAGGGCGTACTTCACGTTCAACAAGCGATGATTCAACATTATCAAACTGGTAAATGGGTATTAGATATTAAAGAAGATGATATTTATTGGTGCACAGCTGATCCAGGCTGGGTAACAGGTACATCTTATGGAATTTTCGGCCCATGGTTAAATGGTGCATCAAATGTAGTATTGGGTGGTAGATTTAGCCCTGATACTTGGTATGAAACAATTCAAAACTTTGGTGTCACAATTTGGTATAGTGCTCCGACTGCGTTCCGCATGTTAATGGGTGCAGGTGAGGATGTTCTTAAAAAATATAATTTAAGTTCACTACGTCATATATTAAGTGTAGGAGAGCCATTAAACCCTGAGGTAGTACGTTGGGGGGCAAAGGTGTTCGACTTACGTATTCATGATACATGGTGGATGACAGAAACAGGTGCGCAGTTAATTTGTAATTATCCATGTATGCCGATTCGACCAGGCTCAATGGGAAAACCGTTACCAGGAGTAGAGGCAGCAATCGTCGATAATAACGGTAAAGAGGTTGCACCATATACAATGGGGAATCTAGCGATTAAAAAAGGTTGGCCATCAATGATGCATACGATTTGGAATAATGAACCAAAATTCCAATCTTATTTTTTAAACGATGAATGGTATGTATCTGGTGATTCAGCTTACATGGATGAGGATGGATATTTCTGGTTCCAAGGTCGTGTTGATGATGTGATCATGACGTCGGGTGAGCGTGTAGGGCCATTTGAAGTTGAAAGTAAACTTGTTGAACACCCGGCTATTGCTGAAGCTGGCGTTATTGGAATCCCAGATCCAGTTCGTGGAGAAATTATAAAAGCCTTTGTTGCCCTTCGTGATGGTTACGTGGCAACTGATGAGCTAAAAGAAGAAATCCGAAACTTTGTCAAAGTAGGCTTAGCTGCACATGCTGCACCAAGACAAATTGAATTCAGAGATAAACTACCAAAAACACGTAGCGGTAAAATCATGCGTAGGGTGTTAAAAGCATGGGAATTAAACCTACCTACAGGTGATTTATCAACGATGGAAGATTAATTAAAATAAAAACCATTGGAAAATAATCCAATGGTTTTTTGTTATATATACTAAAATTTCCGATCTGATCCACCACCACCGGAACTTCCACCGCCTCCACCTCTGGAACCAGAAGAACTTAACAGAGCCGGTAATAAATTCAAGATGAAGTAGGTAAGAACACCATTAAAAAACATCATATCAACAATAATGACTACAATCACAAAGGCAATTATTAGGATGATCTTTACATTATCCCAAAGTGAACTCGTTTTTGAATGACCGTTTTTTTCAGATCCGTTTAATATGACGTTATAAAGCGATTTATACGTATTTGTTAAAGCAAGGGATTCCTCACCATTTTTCAAATATGGAATTGCATTTTGATCCAAAATATGACCCGAACGGATATCGGTTACAACCCCTTCTAGTCCATACCCAACTTCAATTCGTATTTCTCGATCCTGCTTTGCGTATAGCACCAGGACACCATTATTTTTTTCTTTATTACCTAGTCCATATTCACGAAAAGCTGTATTAGCATACTCTTTTATATCATTTCCTTCTAAACTAGGGATTGTTAAAACTGCTAATTGCGCAGAGGTTGTATCTTCTAGTTTTTTTCCTAATTGAATAAGAGATTGTGCATCTTGACGATCTAGTACATTAGCATAATCCTGAACATAAATGTCTCCAACTCGTGAAGGTACATTTATTTCAGCTGATGCAATTGAACTAAATGAAAGTAGAAATCCAATTAGAATAATAGTTGAGAAAAGTTTTCTCATTTACTTACCATCGCCATTAAAATCAACTTCAGGTGTAGCTTTATCCGTATCAGATACTTCGAAGTATTCTTTTTTATCAAAACCAAAAGTTCCTGCTAATAAAACGCCTGGGAATTTTTTTATTTTTTGGTTATATAAGGTAACGGCATCATTATAATCTTTACGTGCAACAGCTAAACGGTTTTCTGTGCCTTCTAGGCTGTCCATCAACGCTCTAAAGTTTTCATTTGATTTTAATTCTGGATAGTTTTCAACTACAACTAGTAGACGGCTTAATGCACCAGATAATTCTTGATCCGCTTTGCTTTTTTCAGCTGTCGATTGAGCCCCAGCAAGTTTAGCTCTTGCTTCAGTTACTGATGCAATCACATCTTTCTCTTGTTGAGCATATCCTTTTACTGTATTGACTAAATTTGGTATTAAATCTGATCGACGTTTTAATTGGTTATCAACTTGTGACATTTTATTTGTCACATTTTCTTCTTGAGATACAAATCCATTATAACTTCCAACCCCCATAAAGATAAGAACTACTACAATAATGAGTGCAATCCATACACCTTTATTTCTCAATTTTAAACACTCCATTTCCAAAATATGTATTATTACTATTGATATTAAATCATATTACATCAACCGTTGGACTTTTATTCAATAAATGTGTAAT
>NZ_JBALMS010000079.1:0-5525 GCF_036962205.1 Bacillus sp. JJ664
ATAATTTAATTTTCAAACGTAGGTTTTGTTACATAATTTTGGTTGATTTTTTTACAATTTATTTTGTTGTCCGATGTGAATGGTATAAAGCCATTCTTTTTTTAGTGTTCATTAAATTTAATTCGGATACGTCCTAAGACTGATTTCTTTATTCATATTAAGTTCATAATGTACTTATATAATATATTCATCAAATGTATACAATGGAATTAAGTAGGTGAGAAACATGAATACTGTTAATGTATTAGTTGTTGATGATGATGATCATATTAGAGAGTTAATTTCTATTTTTTTGAGTGGAGAAGGTTACTCAGTGATTGAAGCAGAAAACGGAGAAAAAGCTTTAACATTGCTTGAGTCTAATCCAGTTCAAATCGCGGTGGTAGATGTGATGATGCCAGAGGTAGATGGATACGAATTCACGAAAGAACTAAAGCGATTTTATGATATTCCAGTGTTAATGGTGACAGCAAAGGGAGAATCTCAGGATAAATTAAAGGGATTTGATTTAGGTGTTGACGATTATGTAGTAAAGCCTTTTGATCCATTAGAATTGGTTGCTAGAGTAAAAGTGCTTCTTAGAAGATATCAATTATTAGTTGATAAAAATCTTCATGTTGGCAATCTAATCATCAATCAAATCAAATATGAAATAGCTGTTGATCAGCATTCTATTATGCTTCCGTTAAAGGAGTTTGAACTTTTATTCAAACTTGCTAGTCAAGGTGGAAGAATTTTTACACGAAATGATTTAATTGAACAAATATGGGGCCTTGATTATGAAGGTGATGAGCGAACGGTGGATGTACATATTAAACGAGTACGCGAACGATTAAGAGAAATCAACGCCACCGTGGAAATTGTTACTGTAAGAGGACTTGGTTATAAATTAGAGGGAATACGTTCATGAAAAGCATTTATACGAAGTTAGTCGTTATTTTTATTTCAGTCATCATCCTGAGCTTAGTCTTTACCTTTTTTATTGCATCGAATTATTTTATTAAAAATATTATTGCTGAAGTTCAAGGAGATTTGAACGAAGTCGGTGAAAATTTCATTTCAATTTATCAGAACAATGATGAGGATAATCAAGTAGAAACTGCGTTAAATATGCTTAGTAAAAATTACAGTCTGACAATTTATGACGCTTCTAATAAAGTGGTCAGTAAAAATAATGCCCCAAAAAAATTTGCTATTAAGAAAAAAAATATAGAATTTGTTTTATCTGGACAGCGTTTTCCTGTTAGTAAAAAATCAGATAAACATCCATATCTTGTAGGTATTCCCTTTGAGAAAAATGGAGATAAATATGCGTTGTTTATCCAGCCAAATTTTGAACGTGGTTTCTTTAAAATGCATCGAATTCTCTTTTTTAGTCTTCTTACTACACTAATAATTGGCTCAATTACATTCTTATTTGTCGCAAAATTATTAGTCAAACCAATAAAGGCGTTAACAGAAGCTACAAATGAAGTATCTAAGGGAAATTACGATGTGCGGGTTGCAGTAAATAGGAAAGATGAAATAGGATTTTTAGCTACACATTTTAATGTAATGATAGAGAAATTAGGTAAGTTAGAAGAAATGAGAAGTGAGTTTGTTTCAAACGTATCACATGAAATTCAATCACCTTTAACCTCGATTAAGGGGTTTGCAAGAGTGTTGAAAAATAGGGAATTAGTAGATGAAAAAAGAGAGCATTATATATCTATTATTGAAGAAGAAACTGAACGCTTATCTATATTGAGTGAAAGATTGTTAAAATTGGCATCACTTGATTCAGACCAGCATCCGTTTGAACCTACTAAGTACCATTTAGATGAACAAATCAGAAAAGTCATTGTTGCTTTGGAACCACATTGGGAAAGAAAAAAGCTTCAGTTAATATTGAATTTACCGCAAACAAAAATAGAGGCAGACCGGTTATTACTAGAGCAAGTTTGGATTAATCTTTTACAAAATGCATTTAAATATTCAAATATTGGTGGAATTATTTCTGTTGATATTATTGATCAACCACATGAATGCACCGTTATTATTAAAGACAACGGAATTGGTATCAGTAAAGAAAACATTGAACGAATATTTGAGCGGTTTTTCCAAGCTGATCTGTCTAGACATAAGCATGGAACAGGGCTAGGGTTATCAATCGTACAAAAAATTATAGAAATGCATGAAGCAAAAATAATGGTAAATAGCACAATTGGTGAAGGGACAAGCTTTACAGTGATCCTACCAAAAAGTTAAGAACGTATTAGAAAAAATTAGAATGTTCATATTCTGTTCATAAATGTTTGATAAACTATTCACATGATTAAGTAAGAGTTATTGAAAGGGGAAAAATAGATGTTTTCGAGTTTAACGAAATTGAGTTTAAAGAACACAATCGCTGTTATTATTTTAAGTGTTCTAGTATTAATAGGTGGAATTTTTTCTGCTCAAAAAATCCAAATTGAAACATTCCCGGATGTTTCATTTCCAGCAGTAGCAGTTCAAGTTGTCTACCCAGGTGCTTCATCTGAGGATATAGAAGAAAAAATTACAAAGCCAATTGAAGAAGGGCTAATGAAGTTAGAAAATTATGATCAGCTAACTAGTTCTTCTAGCGAAAATATGGCATCGATCTTCTTAATTTATCCATTTGGAACTGATATGGATAAAATTGAAAAAGATGTTGATAGTGTTTTAAATAAAACAGATTTACCAGAAAAAGCAGAAGCAACGGTTCAACGAATTGCAATTGATTCAACACCAATTTACCAAGTTGCAATTGTAAATAATGGTGATGTGAAGGACTTACAACAATCAATCGAAAAAGATTTACTTCCACAAATTAAAAAAGTTAATGGAGTTAGTGAAGTAAGTTTACAAGGTACTAAAGAAGAAGAAATCCAAATTGTTGTAGATAATAAAAAAGCAGCACAATATGGAATTTCATTAGATACAATTAAAAATGCAATTCAAGGTCAAGATTATGCAATTCCATTAGGGTCAGTAGAGAATGACGGGAAAACAGTATCCGTTCGAATGAAGGGAAATCTACAGTCAGTTAAACAAATTGAAAAAACAGTATTATCAAATGGAGCATCAGCTCAAATGGGTGCACAGGCAAATGGACAAGGCCAGCAGGCTCAACAAGTACAAACTTCGACTCCGAAAAATGTTACAGTTGCCGATATCGCTGATGTAAAAGTAGTTTCAATTCAAGAACAAATTTCACGTTTTAATGGAAAAGAAAGCTATATTTTATCAGTATCTCAAACACAAGATTCAAATACTGCTGAAGTAGCTACAGAAGTTAAAAAAGAAGTAAAAGAATTTAAAAAAGATCATAAGGTAGAAACACATATTATTCTTGATAACGGAAAAGAGATTGAGAAATCTGTTAGTTCTTTAATTAAGGAAGGACTTCTAGGTGCGTTGTTTACAGTTGTGGTAATTCTATTATTCTTACGTAATATTAGAGCAACATTGATCTCAATTTTATCTCTACCAATATCAATATTTGCTACGATTGCTGTATTAAATTCAATGGGTTATACATTAAACATCATGACATTAGGTGGTCTTGTTGTTGCGATTGGCCGAATTGTTGATGATAGTATCGTTGTTATTGAAAATATTTACAGATGGAGACAGGAAAAAAATAATCAATTTAAGAAAAAAGAATTAGCTTTATATGCAACAAAAGAAGTTATTGGTGCAGTTGCATCTTCAACATTTGCTACGATCGTTGTATTTTTACCATTAGCATTTGTAAGTGGCATTATCGGAGAATTCTTTAGACCATTTGCAATTTCAGTGGTTGTATCAATTTTAACATCATTACTAGTTGCGATTATTTTAATACCTACATTAGGAGCGAAATTCCTAACAAAGCCATTAAAAGAGCACAAAACAGATACACGTTTTATGAGAAACTATGAAAAATTATTGCGTACTGCATTAAAACGTAAATGGATCGTACTATCATTATCGATCGTATTACTGCTTGGTTCATTATCAATGATTCCATTTCTTGGCTTTTCATTCTTACCAGGTAGTGTAAATAAAACACTTCAAGTAACGGCTACACTTCCATCTAATAGTACGGTTGAACAATCTGATGAAGTAGCGAAAGAATTAGAGAATTACTTTGCAGATTCAGATTTAATTGATACTGTTCAGGCAACTGTCGGTGGTAAACGTGACTTTGTTATGAACATGGATGGTGGCAAAAATAAGGCTGTATTCCAAGTCAACCTGAAAAATGGTAATGATATGGACAAAGTCATCACGAAAATTAATAAAGAAGTTCCAGCAATTGTTGATTCAAAAGTTGATGGTACAACAATCAACGCAAAAGAATTCACGCAAGATGGTCCACCAACTGGAAACAATATTGATGTAAGTTTATATTCTTCAAATTTTGATGAATTAAAAGAAGCTGCTTCAAAAATTGAAAAAGAATTAAACGATGATGATCGTTTGAAAAACGTTTCAAATAATTTAAAAGACGTACAACCTAAATGGGAAATTACTTTAAGTGATAAAGCTTTAGATGAAAACATCTCAATGCTTCAAATTATGGGAGCAATTAACGAAAATATCAATGATGTTGAAATCGGTGATTATGACTTAAACGGAGAAACAAATAAACTGTCTGTTGGTTATGAAGAAAAAGCTAGTTCAAAAGCAGATTTAGAAAACATTAAAATTATGACTGCTACAGGTCCTAAAGAAATTAAGGACTATGTGAAGATTTCTCAGAAAGATGCACCTGTTTCAATCAACCATGAAGATGGAAAAATGTATGCATCTATCAGTGCGACTGTGAAAGGAAAAGACACAGCAGCTGTCACAAAAGAAGTAACAGATCAATTAAATAAAATTGATATACCAAATAGTGTTGAAATGAAAATTGGTGGCGGGTTAGATATGATTACTGATGGTTTCAGTGATTTAGGTCTAGCAATGATTGTCGCAGTTGGATTAGTATTCTTAATCATGAGTATGACATTTGGTGGATTAAGAACACCATTAGTTATTTTATCATCATTAATATTTGTACCAATGGGTGCGTTCCTAGCATTATTCATCGCTAATCAAACATTATCGATGAGTGCAATGATTGGATTACTGATGTTAATTGGTATAGTTGTAACAAATGCAGTAGTATTATTAGATCGAGTTGAACATAACCGTCGTGAGGGATTAGAAGTTATTGATGCGTTAATTGAAGCATCTAAAACGAGACTACGTCCAATTCTAATGACAGCATTGGCTACTATTCTTGCTTTAGTACCTATGGCTGTATCAAACTCAACTTCTGGATTAATTTCAAAAGGTCTAGCAATAACTGTAATTGGTGGTTTAACAACATCTACATTCTTAACACTAATCATCATCCCAGTTATTTATCAATTAGTGAGTAGAAAGAAGAAAAAAATAGAAGAGTAAAAAAGATGCCCCACTAATTTAGTGGGGCACTTTTTATATATTAAAAAAATGTGTTCTCTTATTATTTAGGATCATATGTAAATTGT
>NZ_JBALMS010000079.1:5586-43262 GCF_036962205.1 Bacillus sp. JJ664
GAAATAAACTACATCATTAATTGTTATTGATTCACCGATATCTATAGGCTTTTCTTTCGTAACACCTAATGAGTAACCGGTATGAATTGTACTATTTCCGCCATATCGTGCAAAAAAACGAATTGTATCACCTGCGACTACTTCCATCTCATTTTGGAACCATTGGACCGCATCATTGCTAATTGTTATTTTCATATTATGTAATCCGACCTTTCTAACCTTTATAAAAGTATTATAGTATGAATGTGAAAAACTATACAGAAATGTGATTAGGAAGAAAAAGTAATGACATGTTTCAGATCATATCTTTTTTCTTCAATATGGTACTATTGAAGAAATATGAAAATAAAGGATTGATTTAAAAGCAGATGAACACTTTTACAAGTAATGCAATTGAGGTAATACGTAGAATTCCAAAAGGCAAAGTGATGACATATGGTCAAATTGCGAAACTTGCAGGTAGTCCGAGAGGTGCAAGGCAAGTGGTTAGAATCTTACACTCAATGAGTCAGAACTACAATCTTCCATGGCATAGAGTCGTTAATTCTAAAGGGGAAATTGGAATTCAAGACGAAGAGGGATTTTTACAACAAAGAAATGCATTAGAAAAAGAAGGGGTCATATTTATTAGGGAACGTAAAATCGATCTTAATCTGTTTCAATATGAACCGATTCCAGTCTTAGAAAAAGCTGATGTCGATTTAATTTAAACTCAAAATACCTTATTGGATTTTGAGTTTTTTTTCGTACTTTACATTTGTTTTGAAACATTGTTACGCAAAATGAGTTGTTCATCCTTTACTATTATTAGATAGTCATTAGTAAAACTTTACAATAAAACATTGTTTTGTTATACTCGTCGTAGGAGGAGTGTCATATGAGTGAAGAATTAATTTCAAAGAAAGATTTACTACAACTTACAGGCATATCGTACGGACAGCTTTATCGTTGGAAAAGAAAAAATATTATTCCTGAAGATTGGTTTATGAAAAAATCAAGTTTTACAGGGCAAGAAACCTTTTTTCCAAAAAGAAAGATCCTTGAGCGGATTGAAAGAATAATGGAATTAAAAGATGATCAATCATTGGATGATATTGCTAGAGTCTTCTCTATTAGTAAAGAAAAGATAGGGGATATTCAAAATGTTGCACTATCTTTAGATAAAATCCCTAAACAAATATTACAAATTTATCAATCATTATTCCCTAATTCAAAATTAGAGCAATTATATACAGTTCAATTATGTTCATTATTATTTGTGAATGACTGGTTATCAAAAGGGAGTGTCACAATTGAAGAAGTAAAACAATTTTTACTATTAGTTGAGACTCATAAAACACAAATAAAATTGGAAGAAACGGTCGTTATATATATTCGAAAATTTGGTGTAGGGACATGGGTAATCGGAAAACAAAATGAAACTTTTGTCGATCAAAAAGATGCGATATTAATTCATATTGAGCTTGTTCATTATCTAAATAGCTTTAAATAATAACTGTGATAGGAGGAGAATGAATGGATAACGTACAACCAAGACAAGATGCGTATGTAAGCGGTTCGGGTACAATTTCGGCTGGTAAATATGACGATGTGAGAGTTAGTGGTAGTGGACGCATATTAGGTGACATCCAATGTATTAAAGTAAAAGTTAGCGGTTCTGCTAAGTTTAATGGGAAAATAGAGAGCGAATTTTTGAACTGTAGTGGTAGCGCAAAATGTTTAAGTGATGTTGAAGTGCAAAAATTAAATGTGAGCGGATCATTATCGATAGATGGAAAGGTTACTGGTGGGGACGTACATGTAAGTGGTAGCTTTAAGACAAAAAATGATGTAAAGGTAGATAGTGTGAATGTCTCTGGTTCAATGAGAACAATCGGAATGGTAAAAGCTGAAGTTATTTCAGTTAGGGGATCTCTTTCGGCAGAAAAAGGGGCAGAATGTGAAGCATTTACAGCAAAAGGACATATCTCTATGAACGGATTACTGAATGCAGAAAATGTGAAAATCACTCATAGTGGATTTAGTTATGGATATAGTTATGTTCCAGAAATTGGTGGCGAAACGATTGAAATTAGCCGATTTGATGACAGCAACATCTTTACACGTGTATTTACCAGAGTATTTAATGCTCGTACTAATTTTCGTTCAGATGTAATTGAAGGTAGCGCAATCAAGATCGATTATACTACTTCAAGTGTGGTAAGAGGAGATGCAGTAACAATCGGCCCAAAATGTAAAATTGATCTTGTTGAATATACTGAAGATGTTCAAATTCATCCTTCTGCAAAAGTGAAGGAAGTTAAAAAAATTGAACACTAATACGAACGATTACAAAACAAAGCAACTTGTTGGAAGGTAGGAACCCTTTTGATAAGTTGCTCTTTTTTTTAGAATTACTTAAACATGTTATTTGATGCAAATTAGTAAGAAGTATTAATTCTTCAAGCAAACGAAAGCATAGTTCTTTGCACAAAAAGATTTTATAAGTTTAGTAGTGGATGTATTTGATATCAATGATTTAAGAAAAAGATGCTTTTTAAATTAAGAATGTTGAAGAATCTTATCTAGAATGTTAAGATTAAGGAAATAATGCAAACGATTGCAAAAATTAATGCGAAATTTTCCATTCAACTTTTGAAATAGACAAAAATGTAAACGCTTTTAAAATGGGAGGAGAAATAAATATGACGAAACAAAATTGGTGGAAGGAAGCTGTAGCATATCAAATTTATCCACGCAGCTTCATGGACTCAAGTGGTGACGGAATTGGTGATTTAAGAGGAGTTATTTCTAAGTTAGATTATATAAAAGAGTTAGGGATTGATGTTATTTGGATTTGTCCATTTTATAAATCACCTAATGATGATAATGGTTATGATATTTCAGATTATCAAGATATCATGGAAGAGTTTGGCACAATGGCAGATTTCGATGATCTTTTGTCAGCAGTACATGAAAGAGGAATGAAATTAATTTTAGATTTAGTGGTTAATCATACAAGTGACGAACATCCTTGGTTCCTTGAATCGAAAAAGTCGAAAGATAATCCTTACCGCGATTTCTATATTTGGAGAGAGGGAACAGAAGAAGGAGAAGAACCGAATAATTGGGAGAGTATTTTTGGCGGTTCCGCATGGGAGTATGATGAAGCAACGAAGGAATACTTTTTACATCTTTTTTCAAAGAGACAGCCTGACTTAAATTGGGAAAACAAAGAAGTTCGTCAAAAAGTATACGATATGATTAATTGGTGGTTAGATAAAGGAATCGATGGTTTCCGTGTTGATGCGATCAGTCATATTAAAAAACGAGCTGGTTTCCCAAATATGCCAAATCCAGAAAATGAAAAATATGTATCTTGCTTTGACATGCATATGAATCAAGAAGGAATTCATGAGTATTTAGAAGAGTTAAAACAGGAGACATTTGCTAAATATGACATCATGACTGTTGGCGAAGCAAATGGCGTTAAAATTGAAGAAGCTGATTTATGGGTTGGGGAGGAAAATGGAAAATTCAATATGATTTTCCAATTCGAAAGTATGGACCTATGGAGAAAAACAGATGATTCGGCTACATCTATACCTGACTTAAAAGAAGTATTAACAAAATGGCAAAATGGATTAGAAGGACATGGTTGGAATGCTCTATTTATTGAAAATCATGACATTCCAAGAGCTGTTAGTACGTTAGGAAATGATGAAGAAGCATTTTGGGAAAAATCTGCTAAAGCAATCGGAACAATGTATTTCTTTATGAAAGGTACACCGTTTATTTATCAAGGACAAGAAATCGGAATGACAAACGTTCACTTCCAATCAATTGACGAATATAATGACGTGAATGCAAAAAATATGTATCAGTTAATGAAAGAAAGTGGTTCTACTGATCAAGAAATTTTAAGCATTCTTTGGAAAAATGGTAGAGACAATGCGCGAACACCAATGCATTGGAATGCGGAAGAGCATGCAGGTTTTACAAATGGTAAACCATGGATTAAAACAAATGAAAACTACAAAACACTTAATGTAGCTGCACAAGAAAATGATGAAAACTCAATCCTATCATTTTACAAACAGATGATTAACTTACGTAAACAACATAAAGCTTTAGTATATGCACCTTATGAATTATTAGATGTTGCAAGTGAGCCAGTATATGCATACACGCGTAAGAATGAAAATGAAACTTTCTTAATCATTAGTAACCTTTCAACTGAGAAGCAAGCATTTGAAATCCCTGCTGAATTGTTGAAAATGAATGCTGAATTATGTTTATCAAATGTTTATTCAATTGAAGATACTTTAAGTGAGAAGATGGAATTTAGTCCATTTGAAGCAAGAGTATATCGATTATCATAAAGTTTGAGAAAACCTGTCCTTTATGGGCAGGTTTTCTTTTTTTTTTGAGAAAATTTGGCAAAATCTTACAGATTACATTATTTTTACAAGATTTTCGACAATTTGTAACATTCTTGTAATGGTTTTCTAAAAAGTATTTTGATAGACTTACATTATTAAAGGGAAGGGGAGACACCAATGAATAGGCAACTTGTAATCGCTTTAGTATGTTTAATTAGCATGATCTTCTTTACAAAGGAATCTCAGGCAGCAACTACGACTGAATTAAAAAAAGGGATGACTGGTAAAGCAGTTATGCAATTACAAATCAAACTAAAGGAACAACGCTATTACACTGGTAACCCTACGGAATACTTCGGAAGTGATGTTGAAACAGCTCTTAAAAAATATCAAACTACTAAGAAGTTAAAGGTTACGGGCACGTTAAATGACTCAACTTCAATGATGTTATTTGGTAAGAGTGTTGCATCATTCATCAAACAATACCCAAACAGTAAAACCGCAACAGCAGCATATGACCCATATTCTAAAAAAGAACAAGTAACGACGATCGCAAAACAATACACAGGTGTACCATATAAATTTGGTGGTACAACAACTAAAGGTTTCGACTGCTCTGGTTATGTTGGTTACGTTTATAATAAAGTAGGAACAACATTACCTCGTACAGCAGCTTCTATGTATACTGCTAGTTCGATCGTAAAAAAACCAGTTCCGGGAGACTTAGTTTTCTTTAAAAATACATATAAAAAAGGTATTAGCCATGTTGGAATATTCATGGGTGATAATAACTTTATCTCAGCAACTTCGAGTAAGGGTGTTGCAGTAGTTAGTCTTTCGAATTCATATTGGAAAGGCAAATTTGCAGGTACAGGCAGCGTAATCAATTAATTATAATAAAAAAGTAATCTATCTTTCCTACTGAGAGATAGATTTTTTTATGGGTATAAATTCTTAGAAAAATGAAAAAAATTAAGCTGCTCCTGATATACTACTGTTATAATAGTTTTGTAGAGAAATGGAATTATTTGAGGTGAATCATGAAAAAAAGTAGAAATTTGTTGATAACCCTGCTAATTTTCTTATTACTATGTTCTGGGTGTTCAAATAAGGATGAACTTAGAAAACAGTCCAGTCAACTATATAAAGCAATATATAACAATGATGTTAGAAGCATTCAAAAGATATTAGATCTAACAAAACTAGAAAAACTACCGAAACAAGATGATGTGAAACCCGAAGTATTGGCAGCAGCTCTAGATGAATATGAAGCTACTAAACTTATTTTAGAAGCTGGAGGCTCGTGGGAAAGTAAGGATTTGAATGGTAATAATTTACTACAAATCGCTGCGGTTAATGGTAATAAGAAACTGATAACATATCTGTTAAAAGAAAAAAAGGCGAACATTAATATGGAAAATGAATTAGGACTTACACCATTACATTTAGCGATTGCTCCTTCAGCTACAAATGATCATCGAAAAGAGGTTGTTGAGTGGTTAATTAAGAAAGGTGCGGATCCACTTAGTCAGTCAGAGGATGGTTCATCAGCCATGCATATTGCAGCTCTTCAAAATCAACCAGAGGTAATCAATTACTTACTACAATTTAAACAAATGATTAACCTTACAGATCAAAAAGGTAGGACGCCTTTAGTCATTGCAGTGCAAAGTGGAAATAAATTGTCAGTTCAAGAACTAATAAATAGCGGTAGCGATGTAAAAATAAAAGATAAAGATGGTAAGACAGCAATGAATTATGCAAAGGAATATGGTCTAGCAGATATACAATTATTATTAAAATAACATCAAAGTCGGACATACATAATGATAAAAATATGAAGGAGAAATGAAATGAAACATAAAATTACTTCAATTGTACTTTTTATATGCTTGTTATGTCCGAACCTTTTACCTTTTCAAACAAAAGTGCATGCTGCTACTAGCACGCCAAAAATTAAATTGCTCGAAATTACAGATGGAGCTACTGATTCAACTTTAAGTACGAGTCAAAAATCAGATTATAATGTGACAACAGTACCAGTAAAAAAATTCGTAGCAGATCGCTCTGAACTAGAAGGCAAATATGATGCAATTTACTTTGCCTCTGGCACTTATTCAACAGACATTATTCGGCTTGACCCAGATCCGACCAATACGAATCCTGATAACATTCTTTACGATAATACAAATCGAAAAGCGAATAATTTAACCAAGACAAAAATGAATGATTTGACGGTTTTAAAGGCAACTGAAATCGCGGATTTTTATATAAAACGAAATCTACCAGTATATTTCCATGAATCAGTTAAAAATCAAGCATGTAATACAAAATTAAAACCAAATTATCAATGTGTATTAAAGAATTTAGCACAAAATTATGTGAAAAGTGCTTATCCAAATGTAGGATATGTATCCGGCCCTGCAAGCATTTCGACTATAACTACAAATAGACCAAGATTCCAAGTAACTTCAATACCAACTGATAGTGCAACTACTACTACTCCATATAAAACTGGAGATATAATCTCATATACTTTTTCAATTGATAAGGGAAATCCAAGCGATTTGACGGCTAATTTATATATTGATTCTAATTTCAATACAAAATACGAGCCTAGTGAACTAGTAAAACAAGAATATGTAAAAAATTTAGGAACTGCTGAAAATGGATATACGCTAAAGTATACTCTTCCGAAAGGATACTCAGGTATTCGAATGTGGAAGCTGGAGATTACAGGACAAAATGGTTTAAAGGATTATAAAACTGGTAATTTACTTTTCAGGGATGTCAAAGTTGATATACATGTATTACAGGTGACAAAAACAACTTCACAAAATGGAAGTCTATTAAAAGTATTAAATCAAGTAGGTAGAACTGATAATGTCATTGATACAGAAGATTATAGAATGACAATAGATGTAGTTAGTATGTCGGATTTTAATAACACTGCATATCAAAAACTAAATACAGGGCTTTATAATATGATTGTTTTTGGATTTGAAGATTCATATGGAAATGTCCGAATTACAAATACAAATGCACAAAAAGCTGTAAATGACTTTATCGATTCTGGTCAGAGTATTTTCTTTACGCATGATACAATCCAAAGAATCCCAGCTAGCGGCTCTCGATTTGAAGCAACTAACTCTTGGATTCAAAACTTCTTACCTGAAACAGGACAAACATTAGAATTAGGTGTAGCAAGTGACTGGAATTCTACTACAGAGCAACAGAAATTACAAACACCAGGTAGATATTACATGGAAACAAATATCGGCTATCAAGCAACTTATACGATCAATAAAGCAAAAAAAGTAAATAATGCTTTGATCACATCATTCCCATATCCTTTAGCTGAAACAATTTCACTTGCAACGACTCACTCACAATATTTTGCATTAGATTTAGAAGATCCAGAAGTAATTCCTTTATACAACCTAAGTAATCCAAACGATAATGCGATGGATTCAAATGATAGTTACAATATGTATTATATTTATAAACGTAAAAATATTACGTATTCAGGTGCAGGGCATACAAGCTCGACATTCAGCTTAGATGAACAAAAATTATTCGTAAATACGATGCTTGCTTCATTTATCGGAGCAAATCAAGCACCAACAATTACAGTCAATTCACCGGATACAACTAAAGAAATACCTACAACACAAAAAATTCCGTTATCGTTTAAGGTTGATGACATTGACTTAAATGATACGAATTTAAACTATAGTATTCTATTAAACGGTGTACAAATTAAAACAGGTACAATGCTCAATGGACAAACGATAAGTGAAGAAATTTCACATGGTTTAGTGAATGACGGTACCGCAAAAATTACCATTAGAGCTTGGGATTTAAAAGGTGCGCAAGCAGGTCAAAAAGATCTTGTAGTTACTATTAAAAAATTAAATGAGAATCTATCAATTTCTAGGTCAGTGAGTACAACATCCATTCTAAAAGTAGGAAAAGATAGTGTTCGCGTTACCTACACCATTACACCAAATGTGATTGATGGATCAAAATTAAATAATAATATCCAAACTTTAAAAGTGAACAATATTCAATTTAAAGAAACTATTCCTACTAATTTTGTAGTTAATTCTTCATTATCAAATTTAAAAATAGTGCAAAATTCAGATGATACAAAAACGATTACTAGTAGCCTAGGATCAATTACGTATACAAGAAATTCTAAAGATCAATATATCGCTAATTCGGTCAGCTTCGATATTGTTTATACGCCAACAGTTAATGGAGATTATACACTAGCTAAATCAACCTTGGAATTTACTTCGGTAGATAATACAGATAAAACACTCGTATTTAATCATATAAATGTGAATGCGAGAGATGAATTAAAAGGTATTAAAACACCTGATTCAATTACAATGAATATTAATAGTGTTACACCGCAGAAAATTCTAGTAGATTATGATCCGACAGATGCATTAACAAAAGGTATTATTAAACAAACAACATGGCAGGTCATTGAAGGAACTGATTTAATTTCAGTATCTGGAAGTGGGGAAGTAAGCATTAAAACTGATGCTTTCATAAATGATGAATCGGCGATTGCAAAAGTCAAAGTAACGGTTACTGATATTTTTGGGAATGTAAAAGAAGCGATTATTAATGTCAACATAACCAATCCATTGCAATCAATTTTAGTTGATGAAAAGCTAACGGTAAATGTAGGTGAAACAGGTTCATTACACTTAATTGTCATCCCTTCTAATGCAGTCAATCGATTGAAGTGGACAATTGACCATCCGGAATTTGTTGAGATTGATAAATTAACGGGTACGGTAAAAGGATTAGAAAAAGGCATTACAACTGTCACAATCAAAGGTATTGGCGAGAACAATAAAGAAATCATTAAAACAGTCGTCATAACAGTTAAGCAGCCAGTAACTTCGATTCAAGCGGATTCACCAATTTTACTTGAAGTCGGTCAAAGTATGAACTTATTGGAGCACACTAATGTTTTACCGTTAAATGCTAATAATAGAGATGTTGTTTATTCATTAGTCTCAAGCGGTGACCAAAACTATGTTCAATTAACTGAAGCAGGTGTCATACTAGCTAAAGCAGTCCCTGTAGATGATCACTTAATTAAAGTGAAGGTGACATCGAAGGACGGAAGTAATGTGACAAAAGAGTTTGATGTCAAAATTACATGGGAACTGCAAGACATTAATTTTACAAGAGTAACGATCGATTTAGAGGCAGGAAAAACGATTGATTTATCTACTTTATTAAAATATATACCTACGAATACAACACAAACTGGTATCTCTGAGTGGATCTCAAATGATAGACGTTTTGTAACAGTAGATTCAAACGGAACAGCTCATGGAATATCAAAAGGATATGCCACTGTAACAGCAATTTCAAAATATGGTAAGCACAAAGCATCAATCTATATCAATGTTTATGATTCAAAAGATGGCGGGAATGGAAATAGTGGTAATGATTTAAAATGGTAATAACAAAAGTCGAATGCATGTGCATTCGACTTTTTATTTTGAAAAAGTGTAGTGATCCATAATAATTCGTAATGAATCAACTGTTGGTAAAGACTCAAGTTGATTTAACAAAATTGTTTTATCATAAATAACCGAAAAGCGTGAGGCTTGATTGTTTTGCAGTGATTCAGAATCAATATCTAACACGTTTGGCCCTCTTGTTGTGACGATGTTTTGCCTAATCGAGTTGATTGTTAAATTATGATTTGCAAATATGCCACCATTAATTGAAATAGCAGAACCAACTCCATAAAGGGTTGCTTCACCATCTGTATAAAGGAATGCTTTAAGTGGAACGACATTTTCATCTACTCTTGAAAATTCATTTGTACGATTAACTAATAAATCACCTTTAGATAATAACACAAGTTGTTTTCCGTCTAATCCTGTAATATTTGTACTATAAATACTCGAATTTCCTAGTACATACATTGCTGTGTTAAATTGAATTTTATCTTTCTCTTCGGCAGTATCATTATCAAATCCATGGATAGATACATTACCTAAGACGACGATGTTACCTTGAATATTGATAGGATTTTCAGTACCGATATTACGATTATATATTTCTAAGTCACCATCTACAATTAGCCACTGATCTTCTTCTAGATTAAGATGATCTTTAATAATAAATGGCGAATCAGAATGAATTGAATTACCTTGTGCATCTGGTAAATCAGTCATCAAAACCACTTTTTTGCCAGAAGGGATTTTTAACGTAATATCTGCTGGATTCGTATCTTTTTCTATCACATATTGATGACTTGTTGAAGCGGCGTTTAAAGCTAACACAGATTCTTCGGTTGGATCGAATTGAGCATCCTGAAAGATACCATCAACAATTTTGTCTCCTATCGATAAATCTAACGGATCATTTTCATTCATCTTAGTTGGTAGTATGAGATCTAATTTATCATACAGCGTTTGTTTAAAATCCATGTTTACAAAGTTTTCATCAGGTTTCTTAATAATTGGCACTTTGTTTTGGTAAAAATATTCTGAGACCATACCTTGCGTCAAAAGAGGTAATTTCAGTGATCCAAATGTTACACCTTGTGGCTGATTTCTTTTTAATAGTTGAAGCGCATTGTCTATCACTAAACTACCCCTGATATAAGGATAAGGTGTGTCAGCGTGACTTTCTGAATGACTTGGCGTAAGCGCGTCCATATAGTTAGCCTGATTTAGAATATTAATATTTGATCCATAAATATTTCCTACAAGATCGGAAGCACCATTTAAGTTTAGATTATTTTTAGCGCCAACAGCATACTGCAAAAAGCTTGGTGTTGGAGAAAGGTAGATTCTTCTAGATATCGACTTTTTTAATTCTGGTGTTGAAGAATTATATTTTCCATAATAATCAATTTTAAATAACAATACTCGTGTATAATATTTCGTTTTATACGAAGTAGCGGTTACATATTTATCTGTTTCATCTGATACTAATAATATAGGTTTAGTAGTTGAAAGATCTTTGTAGCGTTCTGATAGCTTAATTGGAAGCCCATCAATAATCTGTTGTAGTTCTGTTTGATAAATCCCATTTGTTAAATCACTTCGTTTTTTTAATGAAACATTTTTCACTTCTTTACGAAAATCGGACAGTACTTTCGTCATTTCAACAATTGCATCTTGAGAGGTAATAACATCATTTTCACGAATTGTCGTTCTTTTCGTTCCTCCTAGGGAAACAGATAAAATACTTAAACCTAATGTGATAAAAATTAAACTAATTAATAAAACTAAAACGAGACTTGCCCCACGTTCATTTTTCATTCTTATTTCTCCTTAAAAACCAATTTCTGTTTTTAACGTATAAGGCTTAATATCTTTTTTATTGGTTTCAAATACTAAATTAAGCTTTAAAATGCCACTTTTGCATATTTGAAAATCTGTCATTTTTCCATTGTTGTTAACAAACGAGCTTTCATTCTTTGTGCATTGTAAGGAAATAGAGGAATCCTGATTTAAATGAATGCTGTCCTCTGTATGAAAGTTTTGAACTGATTCAATATCATTTATGTAGGTATAAAATTGAATCTTTTCATCTTCAATCTTTAATCTAGCTTTAGGTTTTAGTAAGTTCATCGTTTCATTACTTGTAAAATCATCATATTGATTAATCATTTGCTGATCGAATGTATAAAAAGCGATACTATTATCACCATTATCAAGTTCAATATGGTTATAATTTGTTGAGTATAATTCATTCAGAATTCTTGAAACGACATAGTCAGATTCATCTCTAATCGTCGATTCAACTGTAATTTTATTATAGGTTTTTATTCCAAGAGTAAGAATCCCATACATAGAAATTAGTACAATCGATAGAAGAGACAAGGTTGTAAGCAATTCAACTATTGTTAATCCAGCTTGGTTAACATTGCGATTAATTTGAAATTTCACTTACGATACTCCCTTCTATTAGAACGCCAGGAATTTTATCATTTGGACTAAAGTCTATATAAACTATTGTCGATAAAATAGGATAAGAGCTACTTGGCTCTTTCTCTCGTTTTTCTCTTAACTTCTCTATTTTCTTTTTGGTCGTTTCAAAATTTTTTGAAGGAAAGACCCTCTCTAATGTATGAATCATTTCCTTTCCATCATTTTCATCCCAGTTATATGGAAGTATAAAAAGCTGAATATTATGTGCATCATAGGTTTTATTATTTATAGTTGGTTCAAACATCGATAAGCAGCTGGCGTGATCTGGAAATAGGTCCATCGTTGTTTCGGGAGAACTCATCGTTGTAGAATTAGCAATTGTTACTTTAGTGTCACAAATTGAACTAGAATCAAAGGATGTTATTTTACTAGTTTCCTCTTTTACTTTATTATGTATTTCATTCATTAAATCATAATCTTGCTGCTCTATATAATGAAGTACGCCACGAGCTACATTGATTTCAAGTGTTCTAGATTGATTTTTTGTTGTATATTGGTAGGCTTGGGGAAAAAAGGAAAAAAGACTGATTGTAATGATCGAGAAAATAGTTATTGATGCAAGTAGTTCGACTAAAGTCAAACCGTTTTCGTCAAAGTTTTTCATTTTTTCACTCTTTTCTGCATTCATTTTAATAAATAAATGATAAAATATAGGTAATATATCAATTTTTGTCATAATTGTAATATTAGTATAAACGAAAATTATGCAGAGGTGTTGAAATGACAGAATTTTTTTATACTTTATGTGCGATCATCGTGTTACTCATTCTATTGTTTTTGATTAATTTAAATTTGACGAAAACGGGTAAATTGATTGTTATCGCTATGTCTTTCCTATTTTGTGAACTAGGAATCTACTTAACTAACCTCTTCAATTTAATCGGAACGATTGCAATTCTGTTCGTGTTAATGTTAGCTACTACATACCTATTTCAGAGCAAATTAAATGGCATAATTTTCATACGAAAAAGTCAAAATATGAAACATTTTCATGAAGATATTCAATCACATTACAAAAAGCAAGATGTTACGAAAAATCTACAAAATGGTACAGCAACAGGTGCTAGTTCAAATGAACTAGATCAAGAAAAAGAAATCTATGAAATAGAACATTCATTATGAAGGAATGAGTCAATTTTATGAATATTGAACTGAAATCATTTAAATTATTTACGATTGTTCTAACCAGTACTGTTTTTATTTTTTGCGTACAAACTGGAGTAAAGTCTGTGTCACTACAAATTTTTGAAACATCAGATGGTTATAAAGAAAATACTTCAATAGCAGGATTAGCATTACAGGGAAAAGTGAAGGAACAGGCAGGAGAAGAATTAGAAGATAAAATATTTCAATGGAAAAAGCAAAATAAATTGAACTTACATTATCAAGAAAAACAAATTGAATTACCAGGCTCGATGATTACTTTTAATGTGGATCAAACAATGTCTAATATTCAGAATGGCCAACCTAATAAAATAGACGTAAAGATTGATGAAAATGAGCTTAAAGGGTTTCTTCAAAACTTCTTAGGCTATCAAATTATGAATATCCTTGATCTCACTAAATTGGAAAATGATCTAAAAACTACAGCATCAGATTTATCGACTAGTCGAAGCAATATAGACTTAACTAGCTATATGAAAGATAAAAATCAAGTATTAATGTCAACAACAGCCAATATTAGCAATCACCTACAAGATATTGAAGCGTTTCTAGCAAGCGGTAATGAGATACTTATAAAAGCTAACAGCCAATTTTCTTTCAATCAATTTATTGATGAAAAGAAAATATTAGCGGATCAACAATCATTTAGTTTAATTGCTTCAACAGTATATCAATTAATATTACAAACAAACTTTCAAATCATCCAACGAGATATTAGTTTGAAGCTTCCAGCTTATGCCCAAGTTGGTAAGGAAGTAAGATTTGAAAAAAATGTGAATGATTTTCAATTTAAAAACGTAAATCATTCAGATTATGTAATTGAATTAACGAAAGAAGGTTCATTACTGAGAGTTACATTAAAAGGTGTACCGTTTGCTAATTCTTATCAAATTGATACGAGTGAACAAAAAGTAATTGAGTCAGATAAATATTTTACGTATGGTCTTTTAAAATCACAAGAAACAACAGCGGACAAAATGCTACAAAATGGTGCAGCCGGTCAAACTGTAAAGGTATATCGCAACGTATTTGATGCAAAAGGGAATTTTATGAAAAAGCAATTCATTAGTGAGGATACTTACTTGCCAATCAATGAAATTACAATCATCAAAAAACAAATAGAACCAACTATTGATGAACCTACAGAAAATAGCCCAGCTGAAAACGATTTGTCAGACAGTACAGAAAGTGATACGCCAAATACTACTACTGAAAATCAAAATAAAAATCAAAAAACTGAAGATAATTTGAATGGACAGGAGGGAGAGCAATGAAAGAAACAAGAAAAAGAATTGGGGATCTAATGGTTTCAGCTGGATTTATAACGGAGAATCAACTTCAAAAAGCATTAAAAGAGAAGGAGTCTTCGCAAAAGCTCGGTGATTTTCTCGTACAACAGGGATTCATAACCGAATTACAATTAGTTGAAGTATTAGAGTTTCAATTAGGAATTTCTCATGTAAGTTTATATCGCTATCCCTTCGATGAAACATTAACAAATGTCATTCCAAAAGATATGGCAAAACGTCATCTTGTTTATCCATTGAAAAAACAAGGAGACAAGCTATATGTTGCAATGAATGATCCACTCGATTATTTCGTTATTAATGATTTGCGAATGTTAACTGGTTTTCAAATCGTGCCTTTATTTGCACTAAAAGATGATCTGATTCGTACCATTAATCGTTTTTTAGATACTGAATCATTCGATGATTGGTCAACTGAAATGGATGCGATGTTAAAAACGGGGACATTAAATGAGGATGATTCACCTGCAGTTAAAATTGTAAATCAAATTCTACAACACGCAATTCATCAAAAAGCAAGTGATATTCATATCGATCCATATGAATCCAAAGTAGTTGTTAGATATCGTGTAGATGGAAAATTGCATACAGAACGAACATTCCCAAAACATATGCAAGGAATGGTTAATGCACGTATTAAAATCATGAGCCAAATGGATATTACAGAGTCTCGTATACCACAAGATGGAAGATTAAAATATACAGTTGATTATCATGAGGTAGATGTACGTATTTCAACATTACCGACTATTTTTGGTGAGAAAATAGTATTGAGATTACTAGATTTAGGGAATGCGTTAAATGATATAACGAAACTTGGATTTAATACGATTAACATGGAACGATTCCAGCAATTGGTTCAAAAACCACATGGGATTTTATTAATAACTGGGCCGACTGGTAGTGGTAAATCTTCAACACTATATTCTGCATTGAATCAATTAAATACCGAGGAAGTCAATATTATTACAATTGAAGATCCGGTGGAATATCAAATTGACGGAATTAGTCAAATTCAAGTCAATTCTCAAACAGGGATGAGTTTTGCGACAGGGTTACGTTCAATCTTACGTCAAGACCCAAATATCATTATGATTGGGGAAATTCGAGATCGCGAAACAGCAGAGATTGCCATCCGTGCAAGTTTAACGGGACATTTAGTATTAAGTACACTTCACACAAATGATTCGATCGGTACAGTTACAAGATTAATAGATATGGGTGTTGAGCCATTCATGGTGGCGACTGCCTTAAATGGCATCGTATCACAACGACTAGTTCGCCGAGTTTGTAGAGACTGTAGCCAAGCAGTTGAACCAACAAAAAGAGAGATTGAGATATTTGGAGAAAACGGGATTGAAATAGATCAAATCTACCGAGGTAAAGGCTGTTCAACTTGTAATCATTCAGGCTATAAAGGTCGTGTGGCAATCCATGAATTATTAATCATTGATGATGAACTAAGACGAGAAATTGCCAATGGAGCTGATTTTTCAGTGTTAAAAAATTTAGCTTTTAATAAAAAGACAATTTTTCTATTAGAAGATGGGCTTTTAAAGGTTAAACAAGGTGTAACAACAACCGAAGAAATATTACGGGTAACAATTTCTTAATAGGTGGAATCTACTAATGGAAAAGTTCAATCATATTTTAAAAAACGCATTAAATTATCGTGCGTCTGACCTTCATCTTTCAGTAGGATTACCACCAATACTCAGAATTGATGGTGAGCTACGTAAAGAGAATGAACCAGTTTTAACGAGTGAAGAGTTAATTGAATTCGGAAAATCAATTACGAATGAGGAACTATGGAATACTTTTAAAGTGAAAAAAGAAATAGATTTCTCGTTTTGTAATGAGCAAGGTAGACGGTTTCGTGTCAATATCTTTTATCAAAGCGAAAATGTCTCAATAGCCATTCGACCAATCACAGAAAACATACCTTCACTGAATGAACTGAAGTTACCAGATGTGCTTACAAAAATTGTAAATGCACCACATGGATTAATTTTAGTTACGGGTCCAACCGGAAGTGGAAAGTCTACAACATTAGCTTCAATGGTGGATTATATTAATGAAACACAACGTAAACACATCATTACATTAGAAGATCCAATTGAATACATTCATTCGCATAAAAATAGTGTCATTCAACAAAGAGAAGTAGGTAGAGATACCGATAGTTTTGCGAATGGACTACGCGCTTCCTTACGACAGGACCCAGATATCATATTAGTGGGAGAATTAAGAGATTTAGAGACGATTAGCACAGCAATTACAGCAGCTGAGACAGGACATCTTGTTCTTGCTACATTACATACTTCAAGTGCAGTTGCAACAGTTGAACGAATCGTTGATGTTTTCCCGGCAGATCAACAAGGGAAAATTCGATTGCAATTTGCGAATGTGTTTGTAGGGGCAGTATCGCAAAGATTGTTTCCTCGAATGGATGCTATGGGTAGAGTCGTTGCTACCGAAATATTGTTAAATAATCCAGCTGTTGCGAATTTAATACGGAGTGATAAACTTCACCAAATACCGTCAATTATGCAAACTTCTAAAGAACAGGGAATGCACACATTCCAATCTTCATTAATGGAATTTGTAAAAAACGGCGTTTTATCAATGAACACTGTAGCACCGTACGTTGAAGAGAGGGTTATGTAATATGGCACAATTTGAATATGTCGTACGGAATCAAACCGGTAAAAAGCAAACTGGAAAAATGAAAGGCAATTCTAAACGAGAAGTCTATGAACAACTAAAAGAGAAAAGGTATGGGATATTAGAAATTAAAGAAGTACCAGAAACTGTCCTAACACGAGATATTTCATTTGGAAAACCAATGAAATTAAAAGATTTTGTGATGTATTTAAGACAGTTTTCTACTTTATTGCGCGCTGGTGTTCCGATCCTGGATGCAACTCATATTTTAGCGGCTCAAACAGATTCAAAAGGTTTAAAAATTGCTTTGCAATCAATTGAAGAAGATATTCGTTCGGGGCAGTCACTGTCTACATCCTATGCGAAGCATCCAAGACTATTTAACAATTTATTTATTAATATGGTAAAAGCAGGCGAGAGTACAGGACAATTAGACGAAGCATTAGAAAGTATGGCTAATTATTTTGAAAAACAGCTAAGACTTAGACAAAAAATTCAGGCAGCAATGTCATATCCTGTCGCTGTTGGGATATTAGCAGTACTCGTTGTTATGTTTTTATTAGTAAAAGTGGTTCCAACATTCGTAGCAATCTTCGAGGATTTACAACAAGAATTGCCTGCTATTACGAAGTTCATCATAAATTCTAGTAATTGGATGAAATCGTATTGGTGGACCATTATACTCTTGTCAATTGTGATTTATGCGACTTTTTATATAATTAAGAATAATAAGAATAGTAAGTATTATTTAGACTATGCTATACTAAAATTACCTATATTTGGTACTTTATTCCGACAAAACGTCATCGCTCGACTTTCTAGAACACTTAGTTCTTTATTGTCGAGTGGTGTTCCAATCCTCGAAGCAATGCCTTTAGTGCAGGATGTTGTCGAAAACGAAGTATTCTCTCGCGCACTCCAAAAATCCCAGAACTCATTAAAAATGGGACAAGCCCTATCAGAGCCATTAAAAGAGCACTGGGTATTTCCACCAATCGTTTCACAAATGATTGCAGTCGGGGAAGAAACAGGTTCATTAGATCACATGCTTTTAAAAGTTTCAGAGTTTTACGAAGGGGAAGTAGAATATACTTCTGATCGTTTAAAAGCACTAATTGAACCGTTAATGATTATCTTTTTAACATCTATTGTTGGTGTGATCGTATTGGCAATTATTATTCCATTGTTTAAGTTATACAACTCATTCTAAAATTAAAAAAGGGGAGAAATGTAAAATGTTAAAAAAGCTATTTAAAAATGAGAAGGGCTTAACGTTAGTTGAACTTTTAGCAGTAATCGTAATCTTAGGGATTATCGCAGGAATTGCAGTACCAAGTGTAATGAAAATTATTCAAAAATCTCGAATTAATGCTGTTAAAGCAGATGCACTTCAAATAATAAGTGCAGCTAAAACGTATGTTGCCTCAAATCCAGATGATTCTGAGGTTACACAAACTGAATTAGCTGATTATGTAAATACAACTAAGATTGCCGACACTTATAAAGTTGCAGTTTCTAATGATGGAAAATCATTTAAACTGACAGCAGATGCAGTATCTGGTGCAGTTTCTGGAGTAACAATTTCAATAGATAATGCAACTGCAGAAGATATTAACGGCAGCACTGATTATGATAGTGCGGTTCAAATAGGGACACCTACTCCTTAAATATAGTTAAAAATATGGGTATGAGGCCAACATCCTCATATCCTTTCTTTATTTCTATTAAACTACCTAGAATGACGTAGAAGGGTTTGGTAATGATGATCCTCCTTTATCTTTATTTTTTCATATTAGGTCTTGTATTTGGCTCTTTTTTTAATGTAGTTGGGTTACGAGTGCCTTTAAAGATATCAATTGTTTCGCCTCGCTCGGCTTGTTCTAATTGTGGACATACTCTGCATTCGCGTGAGTTAGTTCCTGTATTTTCTTATGTTTTACAAAAAGGGAAATGTCGTAGTTGCGGAGTTCATATTTCGATATTATATCCATTAATTGAATTGATCACTGGATGTTTGTTTGTATTTGCTCTGTACCAAATCGGATTTCAAATAGAGCTACTAATTGCACTAACATTTATTTCTTTGCTTATTATTATTGTTGTTTCGGATTTAGCATATATGCTAATCCCAGATCGAATCTTATTATTCTTTCTACCAATATTTATTATTGAACGATACTATATCCCATTAGATCCATGGTGGAATAGTATTGTAGGAGCGGTAGGGGCATTCATAGTGTTATTTTTCATTGCAATTGTTAGCAATGGTGGAATGGGTGGCGGAGATGTTAAATTATTTGGTGTACTTGGTTTGGTATTAGGATGGAAGTTAATATTAATAACTTTTATGATTGCTTGTTTTATAGGGACGGTCTTTGGTTTGGCTTCAATGAAAGCTGGGAAAGTTGAGAAACGCAACCCCATTCCTTTTGGTCCATTTATAGCAATTGGTGGGCTGATTAGTTACTTTTATGGAAATGAATTATTAAACTGGTATTTATCAATTTTAGGGTAAGGAGAGTGACATTAATATGTTATTTCAATTAAGCCGAAAGAAAAGATACGCTAATATAGAAATTAAAGATCATGTCATTCGATTTACGGAAATGAAAAATAGCTTACCTCCAAAGCCTGATAAAATTGGTGAATTTCTTTTGCCAGATGGGGTTATTAAAAATGGGGAAATAAAGGACCGTTTAACATTTGAACTGATAATGGAAGAAGCTGTGGAAATATGGGGAATTAAACGAAAAACAATCCAATTCTTAGTTCCAGACCAAATCATTGTTGTGCGAAAGCAACAAATTCCTTCCTATCTATCAGTTGAAGAAATAAAAGGTTACTTATATATAGAGCTTGGAAGTTCAATTCATTTACCATTTGAAGATCCAATTCTTGATTTTACGATTTTAAATTCAAATGAGGAGTTTCATGAAGTACTTCTTTATGCAGCACCAGAAAATATAATAAATGAATATAAAGATATTTTAGAAGCTAGCAAACTCAAACCAATTACAGCTGATTTATCTTCATTATCACTGTTTCGTTTATATCAATTAATGAATGATACGGATCAACAAGAGAATCTAATGATCTTGAAAATCGACCAAAGTAACGCGACAATCGGAATCTATCAAAAAGGATTACCTATTTTTATTCAAAATGAAGTGCTCTCACAAGATGAGGGCATAAAGCATAATGATGAAGATCATATTAATCCTTTAATTGAGACGTTAAATGATTTAATAGATAATATTGGTCGGGTTATACATTTTTATAAATATAATATGATGAGTGGAAATGCTGATTTGAATCAAATTATTTTAACTGGTGATCATCCATTTATGCAATTAGCTTTAAACAAGCTAAACCAACAATATAGTTATCGAATTACTCATATGAATTATGAAATTGAACAAGTTCATGCAACTGAAGAAGTACCAACAAAGTATTATGCTTGCATTGGTCTTGGATTAAAAGAGGTGTAAATTGTGATTGTTAATATAAATCTATTACCTCAACGTGAAAAACGAAATATAGCAACCTATTTAGTTCTACTAGTTTTTTTCATCATCATTTCCTCAGCTATTATGTTTTTATATGTTATGATGCAAAATGAAGAAATTAGTAAATCAAGTAAACAACAACAATTAACATCGATCTCAGCACAGCTGATTGAACAAAATAAAAGTCAGCAATCGAGTGAAACTCAAACAGAAGTTTCAAAGCTGCAAACAGAAATAAATCAGTTGAAAAACTCAACAATTTCAACGGTTTTTGTCATTGATCAATTAACCAAACAATTACCAAAGTATGGCGTATTTGATTCATTAAATTATGAGAAAGATGGTAGCGTTGAGCTTCAAGTTAATTTTAATGAAAAACGAGAAGCAATCTACTATTTTGCTAGATTACAAAAACTAGATTGGATTAAGCAAATTAAAATCTCTTCAATTGAAGCGGAAAAAGATAATACGAATATAGAAAATGTTGAACTGGTTTATTCAGATTATGTTGCTAATTATGTAATTGAGTTAAATACCGATGAACTGAAGAAACTAAAGGAGGATGCTGAATGATTGTCAATTTTTCAAAAAAGCATCTAGTACATTCTCTTTTAGGAGTATTACTGACGATCGGCTTAATATTGTATGGGTATTTTATTGTCATCAATCCGATTAAGGATGAGACAAACAATTTAATCAGTCAAATAAAATTACAGGAAAAAGTCTTGAATAATAAGCAGACAAGCTCAACTGGTAAAACTACAGAGGTTAATACTAGTGATACGTCATTATTACAAAAAGAGCTTCCGGTAAAACCTTTAGAAGAACAAATATTGTTATATCTTGAAAAGGCAGAGGCTATTTCGAAAGTAAATATTACCTCGATTAGCTCTGGAAATTCTCAGGTAGATGATTCCCAATTATTAGTTGGTGAACTTCAAAATAACGATGGCAGCGAAACACAAGCGAATGACCAAAATAATGAAGCATCGACTTCTAAACAGGTGAATGAAGTTAGTTATAATCTCGAAGTTGCCTATTCATATTACGAAGAGCTACATGATTTCTTAACTGAATTAGAACATTCAGCTCGTATACTTCAAATTGATAGCTTGACAATTTCACGCGATGAGAACGAAACCACTTCAGTAGTGCCGATCAAGTCGACTGCAAGCATGGTCATTAAAGCATTTTATGTACCAAATTTAAAGGAATTAACAAAACAAGATCCAACAGTTGAAATACCAACTTCATGTGAGAAAAGAACGAACCCGGTAGAGATTCAAGATTGTAAGGAATAATAATAAAAAGGGCTACCCTAGGGGTAGCCCTTTACTTATGTTATGATAATAATTTTTGTTCAACACTTTCAATAACTGAACTCCATAGCGCTTTGTTTTCTACGAAGGTTTCACGGATCGTTTTTAAAACTGCCGTTTGTTTTTCTTGGAAATTAGGATCTTCTTTAGCTGGGAAATCTTTTTTCATTTCAGAAACTAGTCCTTCAACTTGCTCGGAACGAGGTCCCCATACTTTTACTTCATTTCCTTCTGTGTCCATAAAAATGAAAATTGGAATAGAACGCGATTTACCGTTTGTTAAGTATTGATCCATTAGCTCTAGGTTTTCATCACGAATTAAGAAGCGAGTATCTATGTTAGCAATTTCCGCCATTTTTTGAATGACAGGCACATTTAAAAGGGCATCTCCACACCAATCTGCTGTAAGTGCAACCACTTTCCAGTTTTTCTCTTTAAGAAAAGAAAGTTTTTGGGCTGTATCTTCCGGAATAGAAACTTCATTATAAATAAATTGAAGCTGTTCCTTATTAACACTCATTGAATCAACATATTCTCCAAACGTCATACCTTTATCAAACCATGAATTTAATGACATATATGCATTCTCCTTTTCCATTGATATATAGTATTATAACTCATTCGTTCAAAGAAGGAATGTTTTAAGACTTGCAGAATTATTATAATGTATATCATTTAAATACAGTTTAATAGGAGGTTCATGATGAGCACGTCGATTGAAGTGAATCAAAAACGAAAGCGCTTTCCAAAATGGCTGAAAATTACCTCAACAATTATCATCGTATTAATCTTACTAATAACCGGATCCGGTTTTTATTTAACTAAAAAGTCTTTGCCTGAAATTAAAGGGAACTTAGAAGTCGGGTTGTTAGAGCATAATGTGTCTGTCACTCGTGATACAAAAGGCGTTCCCCATATTGAAGCTAAAAATTTACATGATTTATATGTAGCTCAAGGTTTTGTAACTGCTCAAGACCGCTTGTTTCAAATGGATTTGAGTAGACGTCAAGCCTCGGGTCAATTAAGTGAAGTAATAGGAGATGCGACAGTTTATCGTGATTCATATTTCCGAACTTTAGGCTTACGCAGAGCGGCTGAAGCTTCATATAGTAAATATTCGAAGGAAGCCCAAAACGTACTAAATTGGTATGCAGAAGGTGTTAACGAATATATTAAATACGCGACAAAAGAAGGGAAATTACCTGTTGAGTTTAAAATTTTGCAGTATAAACCGACTGAATGGTCAGCCATTGATTCACTAGCAATTGGGAAGTATATGGCTTTTGATTTAGGTGGTCACTGGAATGAACAAGCATTTCGTTATTATGCAATGAATAAATTTCCAAAAGAAAAAGCATTAGAACTGTTTCCAGCAGATAATGACTTAGATCCATATATTATTCCTAGCAGCACTTCTAAAATTGATGTAGAGGAAAGCTTTGCTAGTGCAATTATTCCACCTACTTGGAATGGGAGTAATGACTGGGTTGTTAGTGGCTCGAAAACAAAATCTGGTAAACCACTTTTAGCAGATGATCCCCATTTAGGGTTAGCGACACCAGCAATTTGGTATGAAACGCATTTACAATCAATGGATATGAATGTCAAAGGAGTAATATTTGCCGGCGTGCCTGGTATTATTGTTGGTCACAATGATCATGTTGCATGGGGTGTGACGAATGTAGGTCCTGATGTACAGGATTTATATATTGAGAAACGAAATCCGAATAAACCTGACGAATTTTTATATGATGGTAAGTGGGAAAAGGCAACTGTTGTGAATGAGACGATTAAAATTAAAGATAAAAAAAGTAAAGTTTTACCGGTCATGATTACAAGACATGGTCCAGTAATTTCAGAGTTTGCAAGTGAAGCTGGAAAGGACACGGTATTCTCTTTACAGTGGACAGCCCTACAACCAACTAGAGAGCTAGAAGGCGTGCTTAAATTTAATGTCGCGAAGGATTGGGATACATTTAAAGAAGGCTTAGCTTTATTTGAGGCACCTGCTCAAAATTTTGTATTTGCTTCTGATGATGGAACAATTGCATATCGAGCAAATGGGAATATTCCGATTCGTAAAAAAGGTGATGGATTAATGCCGGTGCCAGGTTGGACAAGTGACTATGGCTGGAAGGGCTTTATACCATATGAGGAATTACCGACTTTAATTAATCCGGAAGAAGGGTTTATTTCAACAGCAAATAATAAAGTTGTTGATGATTCGTATCCATATCATATCTCTCATTCTTGGGCACAGCCATACCGCCAATTAAGAATAAGAGAAGTATTAAGTCAAAGTGATAAATTAACGGTAAAGGATATGCAAAATCTTCAAATGGATGAAATGAATTTACAGGCAAAAGAACATATGCCGAAATTTATCCAATCAATTTCCAAGCAAAATGAAGAATTAACATCTATTGAAAAATCAGCTTTAGCCGAACTTGAGAAATGGAATTATGTAGATGACAAAGATCAGGCATCACCACTTATTTTCCAAAGATGGATGACAGAAATTAATAAAGCACTATTTGATAAACAAATTTCTAAAGATATGATGGATTTATTCGGTGACCGTAAAGTGATTGTAGATCAATTATTACGTAATAGTCTAAGCGGAAAGAATGTTATTTGGATTGATGAAAAAGGTGGAATTGATCAATTATTGCTAGATACGTATCAAAAAACGATTAAAAACATTAGTGAGTCTGATAGTGATGATGTAGCAAAATGGAGTTGGGGAGACCACCACAAAGTAGAATTTACTCATCCTTTATCAAGTATTAAAGTACTAAGTTATTTCTTTAATGCCAAGGATCCAACTCCAGTGGGAGGCAGTTCAACAACTGTTAAAGCTGCAGGCTATGACGAGAACGGAATTGTCGATCATGGTGCATCTTGGAGAACAGTTGTAGATTTCTCAGATTTAAGTAAATCAGTTAATATTGTCGGTCCAGGTCAATCAGGAAATATTGGTAGCAAATGGTACAGCGACCAAATGGAAGACTGGGCGAATGGAAACTATCATACGACTGTTAGCAAAAATGTAAAAGGAATTAAAGAAATATTGAAGGCAGGAAAATAGAAAGAAGAAAAAAGGATAAAGGTAAGAAGAGAAACTCTTTTGCTTTATTCTTTTTTCTTGTGAACATTCTATCAACGTTTCAACCTGCATTAAGTCTAGTCGGGGGTTATGTAGATATAAAGACTCGTAAAAAGGTTTAGTATAGGTATATAGATTGAATTAACGTTAAACAACTGGAATAATTTAACATTTCATTGACAATATTCTTAATATTCCATTAACATTAGTGTGTTATTTTAAATATGCACGCACTAAAAAGGAGTGAAATGAATGATTCGTAAAAAATTATCCGTTTTAGCATTACTGATTTTGATGTTATCTCCAGTTTATTATTATGTAACACCACTTGTTTCTGCTGAAAATTCAAGTGATCCTGCTCCACAGTTACAGCCTGTTGGAACTGCAAATGGTAAAAAGATTTTATTCGATAATACTCATGGCCAAACAGCTGGTGCAGCAGATTGGGTATTAGATGGTGGTTTCTCTGATTTTGCAAACGCTTTAGCAAATAAAGGGTACTATGCAAAAGAGTTAAGAAAAAATAGTCCAATTACATATGAAGATTTACAAGGCTATAATGTGTTTATCATTGGAGAAGCAAATATACCTTACAAAACTTCTGAGCAAGCTGCTATGATTCAATATGTTCAAAATGGTGGAAGTATCTTTTTTATTGGTGATCATTACAATGCAGATCGTAATAAAAACCGTTGGGATGCTTCAGAGGTTTTTAATGGTTACCGTAGAGGAGCTTACTCAAATCCAGCTAAAGGTATGGGAACAGAGGAAGCAAATTCTGCAGCGATGCAAGGAGTTACTGGTTCGGATTGGTTATCTGATAACTTTGGGATTAGATTCCGTTATAATGCGATTGGAGATGTTACAGCTAATGATATAGTAGCGCCAAGCCAAGCATTTGGAATTACGACTGGTGTATCTACAGTTGCGATGCATGCTGGTTCAACATTAGCAATTACAAATCCCAACAAGGCAAAAGGGATCGTGTATCTTCCAACAACATCAGCAGCTTGGGGAAATGCAGTTGACCAAGGTGTTTATAATGGTGGAGGCAGAGCTGAAGGTCCTTATGCGGCGGTTTCAAAACTTGGTTTAGGAAAGGCAGCATTTATTGGTGATTCTTCACCAGTAGAAGATGCAACACCTAAATATTTACGTGAAGAAACTGGAACAAGTAAAACAACCTATGATGGGTTTAAAGAACAAAATGATGGTACATTACTTGTAAATATCATTGATTGGTTATCAAAGCAAGAAAGCTTTACTGCATTATCTCAAGTAAGCGGATTACAGCTTGATCAGGCTACTTCGTTATTAGCGATTGAAACTCCGCAAACATCAACTGAACCAGAAGCAGAGCCATGGGCTGCACCTGCTACAGGTTATAAATGGTATGATTCAACAACGTTTAAGTCTGGTTCATACGGATACGGCGCAGGCGGACCAGTTCAACCTGCAACATTAAATGAGAGTTTTGAGTCAGGTACAAAAACAGCTTATACTTCTGGCAATGTAACACTTTCAAGCGGTTCATGGTACTTCGATAATGCATTAATCGGAGATCTATCTGGGGATAAGAAAAATGGTACGAAGTCTGCACGTGTTCGTTCTGCTGGTGCTTTAACGATGAACTTCAATGTAAATGGGGCAACTAGCGTGAAAGTTACCCACGCAAATTTCAGTACTGACAGCGGAGCAAATTGGCAACTTCAAATGTCTACAAATAGTGGTTCTACATGGACAAATGTAGGAAGTGTAAATACAAGTACAGCTACTTTAGCAACTAAAACATTTACACTTACTCAAACAGCTCCTGTTAGATTCAGAATTGTCGTTTCAGGTACGTCAGGTCAGAGAATTAATTTCGATGATATTGTCATTAGTAATTAATTACTGCGCTCTTTAACAGCACAAGTTAATGACTTCGGAATATAACCGAAGTCATTTTTTTTATTACAAACAAAAGAAATGTTGATCTAGAATGAACGCGACCAACATTATACTTTTTGACCATATTTTTGGTGAGGTGAAGGTATGAAAATAAGAGAAGCAAAGATATCTGATGCATCAGGGATTGCAAAAGTACATGTTGATAGCTGGAGAACAACATATAAAAACATCATCTCAAATGAATTTTTGGAGAAGTTGTCTTATGAGCAAAGAACCAATTCTTGGATTCAGAACGTATCTAATCCAAATAACTATGTTTTTGTTGCAGAGAATAAGGAAGGTGAAATTGTTGGTTTTGCAGATTGCGGAAAAAGAGCAAGTAATCAAATAGACCATTCAGGTGATATAACATCTATCTATATTTTAGAAGAATATCAAGGGCAGGGAATTGGTAAGCAATTAATGCATCAAGTGTTTATTCAATGTAAGAAACTCGGTTTTAATAAAGTATTTGTAGAGGTTTTAGAAGACAATAAAACACGTTTTTTCTATGAGTATTACGGTGCAAAATTACGAAAGACAGATAAGATTAAAATTGGTGGTACTGATTTGAACTTGTTAGTATATGAATGGGATTGTATAACCGAAGCATTAAACATGTTATAAGGTATACGTTTTATTAAGTATCTGCTTTTTAAATGAAGTTACTTTTACTTCACTCCAACCCCAAGCTCTTATACTAGTAATTATTATGAGGTTGTACTAAAATATGAAAATAGGTTTGCTAAATTTCAAAGAAAAGGGGGCTGTGAAATGGATGGAATTGGATTAGTTCTAGAAGGTGGCGGTATGAGAGGCATATACACTGCTGGTGTACTTGATTATTTTTTAGAACAAAATATAGAAATTCCTTATGTAATAGGTGTTTCAGCGGGTGCATGCATGGGTTCTTCATATATTTCAAAACAACACGGTCGAAATAAACGTGTAAATACAGAATTTTTACAGCATCCAGATTATATTTCAATAAAAAATTTAATTCGTAATAAGCAATTATTTGGTATGGACTTATTATTTGATATTATTCCAAATGAATTGGATCCTTTTGATTTTAACTCATTTTATGGTGCTAATCAAAAATTCGTTGTTGGTACGACTAATTGTATAACCGGAGAACCTACATATTTTGAAAAAGATGAAATTGTAGATTCAAAAGATATGCTAAATATTATACGAGCTTCAAGCTCACTTCCTTTGATGGCTCCAATTGTTGAGTATCAAAGTCATATATTATTGGATGGTGGAATTGCAGATCCGATACCAATACTTAAATCTGAGGAAGATGGGAACAAGAAAAATATCGTTGTATTAACTCGAAATGCAGGGTATCGAAAAAAACCATCTCGTGGTAATTGGTATTTACAAAGAAAATATAGAGATTATCCGGGATTAATTCAAGCGGTAATAAAGCGTTATGAAGTTTATAATAAGCAATTAGAATATATAGAAGAACAAGAAAAAGCAGGCAATATTTTAGTCATTCGTCCATTACAAAAACTAAAAGTTGGACGTGTTGAACGAAATAAAGATCGCTTACTAGAGCTTTACAAAGAAGGCTATGAAGATGCAAAACGCCTTGGTGAGCAAGTGCTTGAGTTCATATCATATGAAAAAACGACCTGTTAATAAACAGGTCGTTTTTTTGGGGGTAGGGACATTTTATTAATCTTTATTATTGTCTTTATCGTTATCCTTGTCTTTATTTCCATCTCTTGAATCCATATATGCCCAATCATAATCTAAATATGGTTTCATACACCCACAAATAGGTTTCTTTTTACAGCAACAAACACAATTACAATGGCAATCATGATGACAGCAACTATGACAATTACAGCTGCGGTGACAGTCACATTGACAGTTATTTCGCCTGCAACGATCGTGGTCATCACAACAGCAATGGCGATTCCAATTATTACAATTAGAGTTCGAGTTGTGATTACTTTGGTTGTTCCACACAGTAGAACACCTCCTTGACATATCTACATAAACAAATTATGCAAAACTGTCCTAACTCGTTAAGGCTAGTACCTATATATTAATAAAAAAGCACATGAATCAATTTAGATTCATGTGCTTTCATCATTCCCACATTAATGTGGGAAGAAAATTAATTGGATTAAAAATAATACTGCGAATAAATAGATGACAGGTTTAATTTCTTTCGCTTTACCTTTAACGACTTTTAAAAGTGGATATGTGATAAAACCAAGTGCAATTCCTGTTGCAATACTTGAAGTCAGTGGCATTGTAATCACTACTAAAAATGCAGGGAAGGCTTCTTCAAAATGATCCCATTCAATATGACGTACATTTCCCATCATTAAACAACCTACTACGATTAGAGATGGAGATGTAATTGCTGCAACTTCTGAAATCGAGTTAACAAGTGGACTGAAAAATGCTGCAAAAACGAAAAGTATAGCTACGACTAAAGCAGTTAGGCCAGTTCTACCTCCAGCTGCAACGCCGGCAGTTGATTCAATATAAGCTGTTGTTGGTGATGTACCAAACATCGCTCCAATTGTTGTACCAAATGAATCTGATAACATTGCACGGCCAGTACGTTTCTCATCTTTGTTCTTTAATAATCCAGCTTGAGATGCTACCCCAAGGAATGTACCAGTAGTATCGAAAATAGTAACTAATAAGAATGAGAATACAACTGAATATAATCCATAATGTACTACGTCAGAAGCTGCAGTGATTGGATTTGCGATAATGATCCCATCAGGTAATTTTGGTAAAGAGAAAATACTTCCTTTTAAGTGAAGCTGCCCCATAAACGCTGCAACAATGGCAGTTGACACCATTCCAAAGAATAATGCGCCATTTACATTTAAGGCAAATAAGATAACTGTAATCGCTAGTCCAAATAAAGTTAGGACAACTTCTTTAGAATGTAGATCACCTAAGCCAACAAGATTACTTGGGTTAGCTACGATAATGTGAGATAAACGTAAACCGATAAAAGCGATAAATAACCCAATACCAACACTAATTGCATGTTTTAGTGTATTTGGTATTGCATCTATTAAATGAGTTCTAAATTTAGTCAATGATAAAATGACAAACAGTAATCCAGTAATAAAAACTGCAGAGAATGCTAATTGGTACGAAATGCCATGAGCTTTAGAAACTACTGAATATGCGAAATATGCATTCATACCCATACCAGGTGCAATTGCAATTGGATAATTTCCGAACAAAGCCATGAATAATGTCCCGACTAATGTTGCGATGATTGTCGCTGTGAACGCTTGTTGAAATGGTACACCAGCATCAGAAAGGATAATTGGATTCACGATGATAATATAAGCCATTGTTAAAAACGTTGTAAAACCAGCTACAACTTCTGTTTTAACAGATGTGTTTGCTTCATTTAATTTAAACATAAGTGTTCTCCTTATAAAAACGAATGATTTACTCAACAGTTATTAATAATATTCGTTTTTTGGCTATTGCGCAATACTTTTTTCAATAAAATATTTAAATGGCTTAAGATGAGTATTCCCAAAAGTACCATTTGGGTATGCTAATCTCGAATTATTTATAAGGAGGAATGAAAATGAATCAGAAACAGTATCCTACGAAATTTTCGCCACAGCACCAAAATAAACAACCTGGCATAGAAAAGGAAATGACGCCAATCCCTATTTCAGATGATCAAGATTATCAACCGAGTGGGAAATTAAAAGATAAGGTTGCCATTATTACAGGTGGAGATAGTGGAATTGGAAAAGCCGTTGCAATATTATTCGCTAAGGAAGGGGCATCTGTGTTTATTCCTTACTACGATGAAGATACTGATGCGAATGAAACAAAGGAAAAGATTGAAGGCTTAGGCGGCAAATGCGAAATTTTGAAGTGCGATATTCGAACAGAAGATGTATGTAAACAAATTGTACAAAAAACGATTGAGTCATTTGGGCAGGTCAATATCTTAGTGAATAATGCGGCTGTACAATTTCCTCAAAAGAACCTAGAAGATATTACTGAGGAACAATTAAAAAGAACATTTGAAACAAACATATATCCATTATTCTTCTTAACGAAAGCATGTTTACCACATATGAAGCAAGGTGACTCAGTAATCAATACAGCATCTGTTACCGCATATGCTGGTCACGATCAATTACTCGATTATTCTTCTACAAAAGGAGCCATTGTTACATTTACTCGGTCACTTTCTGCAAATCTTGCTCAAAAAGGCATAAGGGTAAACGGGGTTGCACCTGGCCCTATTTGGACTCCATTAATTCCTGCAAGTTTTGATGAACAAAAGGTTGGAAAATTTGGAGTAGATACACCTTTGAAGCGTGCCGGACAACCAGTAGAGGTTGCGCCTGCATATTTGTATTTAGCTAGTAACGAATCTTCTTATGTTACGGGGCAAATCATCCATGTTAATGGTGGGGTTATTGTAAACGGATAATCTAAAAGAGCCATGTACATTCATCTTGTACATGGCTCTTGATTATTAATACTTAGGCAGGAATGTGTGACAACAAGTTTCACCACTGTGAGCAGCAGAACTTGTTAAATCACCATCTAATACTGCGTTTTCGATTTTTTGATCATAGTCATTCGAATATTCATAAGCTTCGGTTTGTACAATGATAGAGCTTGCTTGACAAAAGTTTCCTTGTCCCCAATACGAACAGTTTGCAACGCTACATCTAATTTCAGGCATAATAACTCCCTCCTTTAACGTTATTTTCTTCATACTTTACAATCTCATTCAAGCTAAAATTTAGTACTTTTATGGAGGTTTTGATTTTAGTTCATATAAAATTTCTGAATAGTAAATAAAACATATTGTAAACTTTTGTAAGGTTTTGTAATGTAGAAGGAGAATTACTATTTATAACGAATAACTCTGATTAAGTATAGGAGGAGAAGCAGAATGAATTGGGAAACAACATATGAAAAATGGATTCAAACACCATCACTTGATGAAGAGTTAAAGGAGCAATTAAATGAACTAAAGAGTAATCACCTTATACTTAAGGAAAGTTTTTACCGAAACTTAGAATTCGGAACTGGTGGTATGCGTGGAGAGATTGGTCCAGGAACGAATCGTATGAACATATATACTATCCGCAAAGCTTCTGCTGGTTTCGCTAAATACATTGCAAGCTTTGGAGAAGATGCAAAAAATCGTGGAGTTGCGATTGCATTTGATTCACGTTATAAAAGTCCTGAATTTGCAATGGAAGCAGCAAAAACATTAGCTACTTTTGGGATTAAAGCATATGTCTTTAAAGAATTACGTCCGACACCGGAATTATCATTTGCAGTACGTGAATTAAACTGCTTTGGTGGAATCGTTATTACGGCAAGTCATAATCCACCTGAATATAATGGTTTTAAAGTTTATGGGGATGATGGTGGACAATTACCTCCTGCTGCCGCAGATCAAGTAATCGACCTTGTTAATTCATTCGAAAATGAACTTGAAATCGAAGTGAAAGCTGAAAAAGAATTAATCGAAAATGGTTTGATACATACATTAGATGAAAAAATGGATACATTATATGTAGAACAATTAAAAACCGTTATTGTGAATAACAAGCTTGTTCAAAAAGAAGGAAAAGATTTAAAAATCGTATTTACACCATTACACGGGACAGCTTTAATACCAGCAACAATGGCATTAAAAGCAGTTGGCTTTGAAAATGTCACGATTGTTGAGGAGCAAGCAATAGCGGACCCTAATTTCACAACAGTTAAATCGCCTAATCCTGAAGAACATGCTGCGTTTGAATATGCAATTCGATATGGTAAAGAAATTGATGCAGACGTATTAATTGCAACTGACCCAGATGCGGATCGCCTAGGGATCGCAACAAAAAATGAAAATGGAGAATATGTAATTTTGACTGGTAATCAAACAGGAGCTTTAATGCTTCATTACTTACTAAGTCAAAGTGAAAATATTCCTTCTAATGCTCTTTTACTGAAAACAATCGTAACATCAGAATTTGGCCAAGTCATCGCTTCATCATTTGGTGCAAAAACAATTGATACGTTGACAGGATTTAAATTTATTGGTGAGAAGATTAAAGAATACGAACAAACAAACGAGTACTCTTTCTTATTTGGCTATGAGGAAAGTTATGGCTACCTAATCAAGCCTTTTGTTCGTGACAAAGATGCTATTCAAGCGACTGTTCTTGCAGCTGAAATTGCAGCTTATTATAAATCAAAAGGTATGACATTGTTTGAAGGATTACATAGCCTATACGAGAAGTATGGCTTTTATTTAGAAGGTTTAAAATCATTAACTTTAAAAGGTATAGAGGGTACTGAGAAAATTCAAGAAATTTTAACTAATTACCGTCAAAATCCTCCTAAACAAATTAATGGTTTACAAGTAGTATCAGTTGAAGATTATAAACTTCAAGAAAGAACACTCCTTGCGACAGGTGAAAAGGAAGAAATACTTTTACCAAAGTCTAATGTATTAAAGTATCACCTTGAAGACGGTTCATGGGTATGTCTACGACCTTCTGGAACAGAACCAAAAATTAAATTTTACTTTGGTATTGTAGGAGAAAATCGTCAAGATAGTATCCAAAAATTAAACAGTTTAGAACAGTCTTTTATGGAGAAAATTCAAATATTAGTTTAAAAAAAGAGCGACTAATTTAGTCGCTCTTAGTATTTAGAAAATGAAATTGATGCTTTAGACCATCGAAAATAGTCTGAAGGTTATGTTCTACAGCTCTAAAGATGAAACCAATGACTCTTCTTCATATCTGTCATCTTTAGTTGCATGTTCAATATGTTGAAACATACCTTTTAATTTCTCGTCAATGACGGCAAGGTCACGCTCGTACTTAAAGGCGTGTAAAAAATGTTCAATTCGTTTTGAGAATAGCTCATCTTTCGTATTCACCATTAGGACAATCAGTTTGTCCCATTGACAGCAATAGGTGTAATACAATGCTAAATCATAATCGGATTGTGCTTGCATTGTGTACCTCCTTCTTAGGGGGTACAAATAGTTTATGAAGAAATGCCCCAAATAGCCTTGAGAGAATTTAACAATGCGATAAACTCTCATTAATATGGCGTTTATAAATATTGTTAGGAATATAAGTTTAGGGAGAAGGAAAGGAAGAATGACTGAAAAAGCCAAAAGAAATGGAGAAAAACGGTAAAAGGGTAAAGATAAGAATGAAAATAAATGTATTAGGAACAATAAAATGTAACTAAGAACAGTAATTTTTTATTTTAACAAACCGTAATAGCTTTTTTGTCATTTAAAGGTACCGAAAATGAAATTTTATATTGCCTCCAGTTTAAGTAATAAAGAACAGGTTAGGTATTTAGCGTCTTGCTTAAAAGAAAAAGGATTTTTACATACATATGATTGGACGAAAAACGAAAATGTAGATACGATTGAAAAATTAGCAACAATCGGTGAAGCAGAGAAGGCAGCTGTAATGGATGCAAATTTCCTTATTTTAGTATTACCAGGTGGGTTTGGTAGTCATACTGAACTTGGAATGGCCATTGGAAGTGGGAAAAGAATCTATATATACTCAGCGTCAAATGAACCATTTAATCCAGAAAAAACAACAACATTCTATCATATAGATGGAATCAGTAAATATATTGGGGATTTTGACCAATTTGTCGGACACATTATTAAGATGGAACTTGCAAAAAACGCATGAAGAGAGATCTTCATGCGTTTTTTTGTTTTCCAAAAAAGACGAATTTTCTTAGTGAAACGCATATGTATTAAGTAGTGAACTAACTATTCGTTTCATGAAATGACAACTCTGTTCATAGAATGATGATAGAAGAGACAGGAGGAGAGTGTGATGAAAGCAAGCGAATATAAAGCCTTGGAATATGCGATTGATGAAATTACGGAGATTGCGAAAGGATTTGGGTTAGATTACTATCCTATGAGATACGAAATTTGCCCTGCAGATATCATCTATACTTTTGGCGCATATGGCATGCCAACACGATTCTCTCACTGGAGCTTTGGTAAGCAATTTTATAAAATGAAGCTTCACTATGACCTTGGATTAAGTAAAATTTATGAATTGGTCATTAACTCAGACCCATGCTATGCATTCCTTTTAGATACAAATTCCCTGGTTCAAAATAAGCTTATTGTAGCACACGTATTAGCCCACTGTGATTTCTTTAAAAACAATGTTCGATTCTCTAATACGAAAAGAGACATGGTTGAAAGTATGGCAGCAACAGCTGAGCGGATCAAACAATATGAACATTTATATGGAAAACAAGAAGTTGAAACGTTCTTAGATGCGGTACTATCTATACAAGAGCATATTGATCCATCACTAATCCGTCCCAAATTAGCTTATGATTTAGAAACTGACTTTCCATTAAAAGAGAAAAAGCGAGTTACCCCTTATGATGATTTATGGAATATGGATGTAAGTAAAGAAAAGCGAAACGATTCAAATCTCATTCCAATTAAACGCAAACAATTCCCACCTCAACCCGAAAAAGATATCCTCTTATTTATAGAAGAATATTCAAGAGAATTAGAAGAATGGCAACGAGATATCTTGACGATGCTTCGTGAAGAAATGCTTTATTTCTGGCCACAGTTGGAAACGAAAATTATGAATGAAGGTTGGGCAAGTTTTTGGCATATTCGAATCATGCGAGAGCTAAATCTTGATTCAAGTGAAGCAATCGAATATGCAAAGCTTAACGCAGGTGTAGTCCAACCATCAAAAACAAGCATTAATCCTTACTACTTAGGACTTCGAATGTTCGAAGATATAGAAGAACGATATAATAACCCAACAAAAGAAATGATAGAACTAGGGATCAAGCCAGGCAGTGGTCGAGAAAAAATGTTTGAAGTACGTGAATTAGAATCTGATAGCTCTTTCCTACGAAACTACTTAACGAAAGAACTCGTGATGAGAGAAGACATGTACTTATTCCAACGCCAAGGAAAAGAATACAAGGTCATCGACAAAGCATGGGAAGCAGTAAGGGATCAATTGGTCGTTAGCAGAGTAAACGGTGGGTTCCCTTATATAGTGGTTCAAGATGGAGATTATTTAAAAAATGGTGAGCTTTACTTGAAACATTCTTATGAAACGATGGAACTCGATGTTAAATATGTAGAGAAAGTTATGCCGTATATTCATCAACTTTGGGGTAGAGGTGTACACTTGGAGACGAATATTGAAGGGAAGTCAGTGTTATTTAGTTACGATGGAAAGAATATTCATCGAAAATATATTTAAAACAGACTGTCTGAATCTCTTAACTTTTGTACTTTGTCAAAAAACTAAAACCACCTTAGAGTAGGTGGTTTTTCTCTAGCTTTATCTATTCGGGACTTTTGATATATACAGTTTTACACTCTTAAAAATGACAAAACTTCCTTTCAAACATCTATGAAGAACATTGGATTCGTGTGAACTAATACTTAAATACATTCAAGTATAATCACCGAACGAATAGTAAGGAGGGTGACATGATCCTAAATGTTGCTGAAATGGGATTTTATGATCTTTTCTCTTTTTCCCATATCGTTACGCTAATTGTATTTTTTACGTTATGTTTTCTTGGAATCATTTACAGAAATAATATTGAGCCTTATAAGAAACCAATCAAGTGGATCCTTTTTATTACTTTACTTTCATGCTTGATCGGATTTCAAATATATCTTGTTTTAATTGATGGTTGGAAACCGAAATATCTTCCATTACAACTGTGCTCATTCAGTGCGTACTTTGCATTGTATTTATTCTTGAAAAAAGATAAAAATGTATTTAATATCTTATTTTTTATCGGCATACTACCTCCGATTCTAAGTATGCTAACACCTGATTTGGTATACAAGTTTCCTCATTTTCGATTTATTAGATATTATCTTCAACATTCCGCAATTCCTTTGTCAGTTTTATATTTTATCTTGTTTGAAGGGTATCGAGTTTCAAAAAAAGCCATTTGGTCTACCTTTATCTTTTTGAATATACTTGCTGTACCAATTTATTTATTGAACGTAAAAATTGATACAAACTTTTTTTTCTTGATGAGTCCGGCACTAGAAAGCAAAACCTTATTAAACTATTTCGGAAATGGAATTATGTATTATATTAATATTGAAATCGTAGCAGTGATCTCGCTTTATGTAACTTATATACCAATGGGGATTTTAAAGAAAAAAGAAAGAGAAAGTATGATGAAGGTTGAGGTAGAAGGATAAATTCGTTAATAAAACCACCTTTTTAAAGGTGGTTTCATTGTGTAGTAAAAACTAATATATACATTATAAATAATGTAAGAGCACTCTAATAT
>NZ_JBALMS010000080.1:0-304 GCF_036962205.1 Bacillus sp. JJ664
ATATTGCTCTCTATTTTGCTTGTAAGACATGGTTCTTACTGCCTCTTTTAATAATATTTTTAACTTTTTGAAACTTTTTCCCTCTCTAAATACTCTAATATATGAAAGGGGGTTAAAGAGTGATTGATATTAACCTTATACTGGACGCGATTAACGGAGATGATGAAGCTTTTGAGACAATTATAAAAGCAGAAAGCGATAAATTATATAAAACAGCTATTTTGTATGTCCGGAATAAAGAAGATGCATTGGATGTTATTCAAGAAACAGTTTATAAAGCATTTGTTTCTATTAATCAATTAAA
>NZ_JBALMS010000080.1:375-642 GCF_036962205.1 Bacillus sp. JJ664
TTAAATAAGAAAAATAATACTGTCTTATCTGGTGATGCACTCATTCATAAAATTTTAGAAACGAATCATCAAAATGTAGAAATGGAAATTGATTTACCTTATGCCCTCTCCACTTTGGACAATTCCTATCAAACTGCTATTATTCTCTTTTATTATCATGACTTATCCATTAAGAGTATAGCTGAAGCGATGGAAAAGCCAGAAGGCACTATTAAAACCTACTTAAGGCGTGCCAAAATTGAATTAAAAAAAGTGATAGAGGGAGCG
>NZ_JBALMS010000080.1:656-23134 GCF_036962205.1 Bacillus sp. JJ664
AGAATTATGAACAAAGAATGGTTTAATGAACAATTAGCTGATATAGATGTACCAAAAGAAGAAGTATTTACTGCAATACATAGAGGAATTGCTTTAGGAAAAGATGAGATTAAAAAAACAAAGAAAAAATTTCAACCAAAGAAAATGGCATATATTGCAACAATAGCTGCTTCACTTTTATTTGTGTCGGGGTTTGTTTTTCAACCAGTCACAGCCGTTTTAGCAAGTGTTCCAATCATAGGTTCTATCTATGAAAATTTCCATTCTGAAGTCGGGAAAAAACTAGAATCCAATGGAATGGTTGGTAAACTGAATGAAAAGGCAAGTGATCATGGTATTGATGTAACGGTGACCAGTGCGTATTATGATGGAAATAATATTGGTATTACTTTTAAAGCTGATGGAAAAGGAATATCGGAGAATCTGACTAGTACTGGACCAGAAGCAGGTTATTCAATCCAACAATTTAATGGTGCAAAACAAAAGCAGTGGTCTAGTACAAGAGAGCCACTGCTGAAAAAAGGTGAAGAATACATTGGGGCAATGACATTAGAATATCCACTTAAAACCCTACCTTCGAAAATTAACTTACCGTTAACTTTTACATACATGGGAGGAAAAAAAGGTAATTGGAGTTTTCACGTTCCCGTCCAACAAATACTTGCTGAAGAAATTACATCGAATGCTAAAACTTCATCACAAGATGGTGCTTATTCTTTAAAAATGCAGTCCGTCATCAAAGGAAAAGCAACTACGATTATGAATTATCAAACGAAAGTAATTGATGAAAGTGATACGTTATCTATTAGAGTTTATGATGATCATGGAGAAAAACTTAATCTAGAACATGTTGATCAAGAGCGCGCTACATTTAAAAGTGAAATAAATAAAAAAGCTAATTATTTAATGATTTATCCTGAGTTCTCGAGATCCGAAGATGAGACAATACAATCTATTGGTGTACTACCTCGTAAAATAGTCAGCAAGCGATTTGGATATATCATGAACATTGAAAAGGTACAGAAAAAGAGTCAGCTTTTTATTGTCGATTATACACTTAAAAATATCAATACATCAGATGTAAGAAAAGACATCCTACAAAACTTTGTGGATCAGATTAAACTAGTCAAATCTAAAGATACAAATGGACTAACTGGCCAGGCTCTATTTGAAAATTTAAAAGCAGATTCCATACTTTATGCTAAAAAAGCTAGTGTTGTAGATGAAGAAACGTTACATTATCAATCTACCTTTCCTATTGAGGGAGTTAAAGGATTTAATGAAAATGATTATTCACTAATGGTTCCATTTGGCATTCTGGGTTTGAATTCTCATTCTGTAAAACTGGATCCAATAAAAGTCGGTTTGAAAAACGAAAAGTAAGGTTATAAAAAAACCACCTAATTTTTAGGTGGTTTTTACATTCAAAGGATAGTTTATTCCATTTTCTGAAGTTCTTCTACAGTCACAAACTGATACCCTTCTTTTGTTAATGACTGCAAGATTTCTTCAATTGTTTTCAATTCATTTCCGGTTTTATCATACATTGGATGAAGTAAAATGATTGACCCTGGTTTTATATTCTTTTTAACATACTTTACTTTGTCAGATGCAGAACTATAGTAAGTATCAGGCTCAATATTCCAAGTAATTGTCTCTTTTTGTACTTTGTTTAAATAATATGGCAATCCAATCATTTTTTTGCCGTTTGGCGGTCTAAAATCTATTTCACCTTTATATCCAACATCCCTAATTAATTCATCTGTCTTCTCAATTTCTTCTTTTATAAAGGATGGTGATTTTAATACCATTCGGTCATGTGAATATGTATGGTTTCCTACTTGATGACCAGCACTGACTATTTTTTTGGCTTCTTCAGGATTTTTTTCTATTTCATTACCAATTAAGAAAAATGTAGCCTTTACATTATACTGTTCTAACAATGGAAGAATTTCATCAACATTTTTAGTTGGACCATCATCGAATGTTAGAGCGACCACCTTTTGATTTGTTTCCACAGAATCAGTTAGTCCACCAAATAATTGAAATGATCTTGAATTCATTAATTTATACAATCCAAATAAAATTAGAAAGATTAATAGTATTCCTATTAAAAGTTTACTTAATTTTTTCTTCATAAATATACCTTACCTTTAAAAAGTTTGATTACTAATCATTGTATCATATATAAAAATTTTGAAGAATTTAAATAGAAAACCCTATATAGGTTGCCTTGTTTTCTTTTATAATTGCATAAAGTTTTCTATCATTGAAATCTGTTCATTTGTATTTAATGCCGGTGCGTGACCTAATTTTGGAATCGTCACTAATTGGCAATTTGGTTTTTGCTCCATTTTCAACGCAACATCTAATGGTAAAACGTCAGATATTCCCCCTCTAATCAGTAATGCTTTAGACTGAACTTTTTCCCAATACGCCCACAGGTTTAAGTCTTCTTCATGCTGAAATTGTAAAGCAATGTTTGGATCATAATCTGGACTAAAACCACCCGTATCACTTCTTCTACATGAATGTTTAGTAAAGTGATTCCATTCATCTTCATTATATAGACCAAATGAAGCATAAATCATTTTATAATAATTCATCAGTTCACTAAACGTATTGAAAACTGGAGGAGCTCCAACATAACGAATAATTCGTTTTATGCCTTCAATATCCTTAGGACTATTTTCGGATGCACCTGCACCAATATCATTTAATACTAGATGGCTAATGCGGTTTTGATGAGTCGAAGTTCCCGCAATTCGAATACCAATTGCTCCTCCCATAGAAGTTCCAAGCCAACGTACCTGTTCAATTTCAAGATGATCTAGTAATGCGATAGCAAGATTACTATAGTGCTCAAAGCAATAATCATACTCAGGATTTGTACTCCATTGGCTCAATCCTCTTCCAATGGTATCCGGGCAAATGACACGATAGTTTTTGGCTAAATTGCTCGCTATGATATCAAAATCACGTCCGTTTCTAGTTAAGCCATGCCAACATACGACTGTAGGCTTTTGTGAATCCCCCCATTCAGTGAAATGCACTTCCAATCCATTAATCGTTATAAATCTAGATTGATATGCCATAAACTTCACCCTTTCTTCAGCTTCTACTGTTATGAAGATATTCTTTTTATTTCAAAATATCCCTGTCTACCAATCTTGAGAAAATAAAAAAAAGCTGCATATCAATTAGCAGCTTTACTATGTAGCTTCTATTCAATTTAAAGACAAAGCTCTTCTTGTTTTTGAACCAATTCTATTTCAAAGCCTAGGTCCTCCAACATTTTATGGTCACTATTTGTTTCCTGACCTTCTGTCGTTAAATAGTCACCTATGAAAATACTATTTGCAGCGTACAGTCCTAATGGTTGTAAACTACGAAGATTTACTTCTCGACCGCCAGAAATTCTTATTTCCTTTGTTGGGTTCATATATCTAAAAAGTGCTAACACTTTTAAACAATAGCGCGGATTTAACTCATTCACACCTTCAAGCTTTGTTCCTTTGATCGCATGTAAGAAGTTAACTGGAATTGAATCTGCATCTAATTCACGCAAAGATCTCGCTAAGGATATAACATCCTCCTTCGTTTCCTTCATACCAATGATTGCACCAGAACAAGGAGAAATACCAGACTTCTTAATTTTTTCAACTGTATCAATACGATCCTGATACGTATGAGTGGACGTTATGTAATCATGGTGCTCCTTGGAAGTATTTAAATTATGATTATATCGATCTACACCAGCTTCTTTTAAATCACTTGCTTGTTCGTCTTTTATGATCCCTAAACAAGCACACACTTTTAATCCGTACATCTCCTTTATTTCTTTTACAGCCTCAGTAACTGTATGAACATCACGATTCGTTGGCCCTCTACCACTTGCTACAATACAATAAGTTCCAGCTTTTAACTCAAAAGCTCGCTTTGCACCTTCTAGAATTTCTTCTTTAGATAAAAAAGGATATTTTTCAATCGGAGCGCTAGAAATAGACGACTGTGAACAATAGCCACAATCCTCTGGACAATAGCCACTTTTCGCATTAATGATCATATTCAGTTTCACTTTTTTTCCATAATAATGTTTTCGTATTGTAAATGCACCTTGTAATAGTAGAAGAATCTCATCGTCGTCACATGTTATGATTTGCATTGCTTCTTTATCGGTGAGTTCTTTCCCTAAAATTACTTCCTGCGCTAAATTAGTCCAATTCATCAAATCCCTCACTTAATATCAATTTTTCAGTCATGATCATATTTTGAAACTGGAGATTACTGAATTTCGTAAAATCCTCTGGCTGTTTGTATTCAGGTATTAAACCAATTACATCAAGACCCGTCATTTTTTTCATCATCATTACATTATCTTTTTCCATTACATTTAATCTCGAAGGTACTTTGTTTATGATTAAACCTTTGATCTCAATTTGATGAGATTTTAAGTATTCGGTTGTTAGTAATGTATGATTTAATGTACCTAGCTTTAACGTTGTAACAATGATGACAGGTAGTTTTAATTTTTTCATTAAATCGATTGTGTCAAAGTCCTCTTTTAAAGGAACTGCTACTCCACCAGCACCTTCCACAAATACAACATCATGTTGTTCTTCTAGTTCTTTATAACGTTCAACTATAACCTCTTCATGAATCTCCACATTTTCTAGTTTACTAGCCAAATGTGGAGATACAGGCGTTTCAAGTGTATACATATTGTAATAAGAATAATCCTCTTTAAGGTCTAAATATTCCTTATAAAATGCAACATCTTCCCCTACTAATCTATTATTCTTTTTCACTACTCCACTTTGAATCGGTTTATAAGGAATCGCGTCAACGCTTAACTGCTGCATGGCTGCAACTAAATGCGATGTAACGAATGTTTTACCAATATTCGTATCTGTTCCGGTAATAAAATATCCTTTTCCCATATCATGCAGCCAACTTCTTTTCATTACTTCTAACTTTAGAAAAATGGCCATATAATCGTTTCGCCAAAATACTTCCAATGAAAGCTAAGCAAATATCCTGGCCAACACTATAAACAAATCCCATCATCATAACTGCTTTAAAAGAAGTCGGACTGTCCAGCCATGTGTTTAATGAAATATAAACATAAAGAATTCCAAAGCTATAAACAATCAGTAAACCGACTAAATTAGCAAACATAAAGTGTTTGAGATCTGGCTGTTTTATTTTTTCAATGATCAATCCAATCACATATGCAGCAGCAATGAATCCGACCAAATAGCCGAAAGTTGGTTTTAAAATATATTCTGGACCTCCCCCAGAAGCAAAAACTGGTATTCCGATTAAACCCATTCCAACATACAATGACTGGCTAATGAATCCTCGTTTACTCCCCAACAGACACCCAGCTAAAAACACAAATAATACTTGAAGAGTGAAAGGAATGACTGGTAAAGGAATTTTTATAAATGCTCCAATTGATGTTAATGATGCAAATAAAGATATGACTGTTAAAGATAAAGTTTTGTTCTGCATAACATCCTCCCTATTAATCTTTCGAATTGACAAACTAATAAAATTAAATTACCATGCTAATAAAATATATGTCAACCTATTTTGTTGTTTAGGTTAACATATATACTTAGGAGGTTAACATATGGAGAAAGAGCTTTACCAAGAACTATCAATGAAAAATAAACAATATGTATGGCACCCATTTACTCAAATGCAAGATTACATAAACGAGGAACCGCTTATCATATCACATGGTAAAGATAGAAAATTATTTGATGTATTGGGTAATGAATATTACGATGGTGTATCATCAATCTGGTTAAACGTTCACGGACATAATATTAAAGAATTAAACGAAGCAATTAATGAGCAATTAAACAAGGTTGCACATTCAACATTATTAGGGATGGCCAATATTCCTGCTATTCTTTTAGCAGAAAGACTAGTCAATATTGCGCCCGATGGTTTAGAAAAAGTATTTTATTCAGACTCAGGTGCAACAGCCGTTGAGATTGCTATTAAAATGGCCTATCAATATTGGAGAAATATTGGAAGAAAAGAAAAAAACATATTTGTCACAATGAAGGAAGCTTATCATGGAGATACAATTGGAGCCGTTTCAGTAGGAGCAATTGATTTATTTCATCAAGCCTATAGTGATTTACTATTTCCTAGTATTAAACTCTCCTATCCACATCTTTATCGTTCAAAGTATGAAGGAACACTTGAGGAAGTAACAAAAGCTTATTTAAATGAAGTTGAAAGTCTATTTATCGAAAAAGCGGATACAATCGCTGCATTGATCATTGAGCCAATTGTTCAAGGTGCAAGTGGGATTATTGTGATGCCACCAGGTTATTTAAAAGGATTAGATGCATTATGTAAAAAATATGAGGTATTATTAATTGCTGATGAAGTAGCAACAGGTTTTGGACGAACGGGGAAAATGTTTGCTTGTGAACTTGAAGGAATTACACCAGATATTTTGACTTGTGGGAAAGGATTAACAGGAGGATATCTTCCTGTTTCCGCAACTTTAACGACGAATACTATTTATGAAGCATTTTTAGGAACATATGAAGAACAAAAAACTTTTTTCCACGGTCATAGTTATACAGGCAATCCACTTGGATGTGCTGTTGCATTAGCGAACTTAGACTTATTCGAAGAAAATCAATTAATAAACCATGTTGAAGAAATAAGTGTCTTTATTGAAGAGTCATCAAGAAAATTTTATGACTTACAGCATGTTGGGGACATTCGTCAAAGCGGAGTCATGATTGGAATTGAACTTGTCCTCTCTAAAGAGACGAAGGAGCCGTTTCATTGGAATGATCGAATTGGTGTTCGAGTTACAAAAAGAGCAAAAGAATTAGGTTTGTTAACTCGTCCACTTGGAAACGTAATCGTCTTTATGCCACCTCTAGCTTCAACAAAACCTGAATTAGAGGAAATGCTAAATATATTATATAATGCAATTTATGATTGTACTGAAAAACAATGAAATTTACATAACAGCCCCCCTCTAATACAGGAGGGGGTTCTTTCTGTCTTTATTCTTGCTTTGATAAAGATCCAAACTAAACAGAATGACTATTTTCCACATGATTAGATTTTTTCATTAAGAATTTGTTTACATGTCTCTCCATAGTAGGCATACATATGTTTAAAATTGGACCGCCTAAACAAACTGTTAATACAGTACCAACACCAATTGGTCCTTTAAAAATGAATGCTAATAGCAAAAAGAGAACATAAATGATCGTTTTAGAAATCACATAATTAACTTTAAGTATTTCTCGAATAATTAACATCGTTTGGTCTACAGGAATCGGTGCAAAATTTGTAAGAAGATATATTGCACTACCCATTCCGGTGACAACTAAACCTATTCCAAAGCAGATCAATTTACTAATAAAAATGTCTGGCTGAATGACATGCTCCAGTAAAAATAGCCATAAATCAATACTTATGCCCGTAATAAGTGCTGTAGCTAAACCCAAATACTCTGGTCTATTTCGTTTTAAAATTGAATTACAAAAGATCAAGATCAGAGCAATGATGATCTCCCATGTTCCAACCGTAAAACCCACAGTCTTAGATAATCCGACTAACAGTGCATCAAAAGGAGATGTACCTAAATTTGATAAAATTGTTAAAGCAACTCCTAACGTTAAAATGATGATTCCTAACCCATATAATAAATATCTCGTTTTATTCACCTTCCCATTACGTAGTCCTTATTTTGAAACTAACTCTTTTTTCATCAAAATATGAGGAATTCCATCTTCCATAAATACGTCTGATGCAGTTTGATAACCCAGCTTCTCATAAAACCCTTCAGCATGTGTTTGACCATGCAATTTCACTTTGGTGATGCCTTTTTCTTCCGCAATTGCTTCTAACGCTTTGATGATGACTTTTCCAAGGCCAAATTTTCGATAAGGCTCTAAAATACAAATTCTTTCCAATTTACCTAAACCATCTATCCATCTTATTCGTCCTGCTCCAACTGGCTTGCCATCATAATAAGCTAAAATATGCTCTGCTAATCCATCTAGTGAATCAAATTGGTCAAATTCATCCGCTAAAGGCACACCTTGTTCCTCTACAAAAACGCTTTTTCTGATTTCAAAAGCCACATTCAAGTCGTGGTTCTCAGTTATTTTCATTGCATTCACGTTTCATCATTCCTTTTCTAGATTTATTTCAATAAGTGAGTCATAATATAAATATCTTTACTAAACAGTATAATCCCATTTTTGTTGCAAATACAACAAAAAATATAAGGAGTTTTATCAATGAAGGAAATACTTCGTGAAATAGGAATGATCGCTAGAGCATTAGACTCTATTAGTAATATTGAATTTAAAGAACTTGAACTAACGAAAGGACAATATTTATATCTTGTCAGAATATGTGAACATCCAGGAATCATTCAAGAAAAATTAGCCGAAATGATAAAAGTTGACCGAACAACTGCAGCCCGTGCCATTCAAAAACTTGAACTGCAAGGGTTAATCGAGAAAAAAAATGATGGCATGAATAAAAAGAACAAAGGATTATTTCCAACAGATAAAGGTGAACAAATCTATCCATTTCTAAGAAGAGAAGGCGACCATTCAAATCAAGTTGCATTATCCGGACTTTCTACAGACGAAATTGAGACAGTTTTTAACCTTCTTCAAAAAATTAGAAGAAACGTTGAAGTCGACTGGAACCATGTAAAAAAAGGGAACAAAAGAGAATATTAATTAAAAAACAGAAAAACCCTGAAATTGGTTTTTCTGTTTTTTGTTCAAAGACATTAATTGATATGAGTTTGATAGAAAAGGTTAGTAAAATTAGAAAAAACATCTATTTCCAAGATGTTTTTTTATCTATTACTTTATGAATGACCCGCTAACTTTACGAGTATGTTCACCTTTATTTAAGACAATTATTTTACTCCAAGACCCATCCATTGGTAATTTAATTTTGCCTTTATAAACTCCCTTGGAGGTTTTTTTAAGTTTTCCTTCAGCTTTATGGTTCATACTTTTCATTGTCAGTATAACCTCTACGGAATCAACATTCACTAATTCGTTTTTAGGATCTGTTAAAGACACTTGATAAGTATGCTCGGCATTTATTGAAGTTGGTTCATCTAAGAGTGCAACGTTAATACTATCTAAGTATTTATTTGAAACAGCTTCTTTTGATTTTCCACATCCAGACAAAATCATCACAATCAATAACGGAAGTATAATATATTTTTTACCTATTCTCATTTTGCACCTCTCGTATATGAAATTTTTCCTTTTCTACTAGCAAAAAATTGCTAAGTATTCGTTACTACGAAAACTTAGCAATCTATTATTCTATTACTGAAATGGTTTGTTTATTCTAATCCTGGTCGACGTACTTTTTGTTTTATGAATTTAACAATAAACTCAATTAAACCAATTAAGAAGATAGATATACCTACCATAGGCATTAAAAGTCCACAAATTACAGAAATGAATAAAACACCTACATAAAATTTATTACCCTCAGCTGCTTTTGGTATACCTATTTTGCCTTTTGGTCTACGTTTCCACCACATCGTAATTCCACTTAAAACAATGAGGATTAGCGATAAGCAAGCAATTAAATCAATAATTAAATTTGCTACACCAAAATATCGACCTTCATGTAAGGCGATACCTGTTTCAACCGTTTGATCAAACAGACTGTAATCTTTCCATCGATAGTCAAGTAAGACCTTCCCGCTATATTGATCTATATCCATTGTTACATAATTTTTTACACTGCCCGCTGCAAAGCCGTACGAAGAAATTAAATATACACCTGTATTTCCTTCTGGCATATTGATTGTATAGCCAGGATAAATATTCGTCTCCTCGGCAATCTTTATTACATTTTCAATCGGTAACATTCCTTTATTGCTATAAACTGATTCTGGAACTGGAATATTCTCAGCTGCCCAAGGCGTTTTTGCAACTTCTTTTGTCACTTTAGTCGATTGAATACTACCATCCCATAAATGCTCAGGTGCATTCGATAAGTCAGCTTTTGCAACAAATGTATTTAAACGCTCTCCGAATGAGCTAGCCCAAGGTAAGCCTGATAAAACTAGCATTAATAAAATAATAGTCATCCAAAATCCAGTACTGGCATGTAGATCTCGCCAAAATACACGAGAACCTTTACCTATTCGAATTCGTATCACATCAAGAAATGTTTGCTTATTACGAGGAAAATATAAATATAATCCAGTTGCTAACAAGATAATGGCCCAAGATGCTGATAACTCAACAAGATGATCCCCGATTTGTCCAACCATTACCTCTCCATGTAGTTTGACAATAATCTCCATCAACCGTTTATCATTTTGCAGTTCTCCTAATACTTTTCCTGTATACGGATTCACGAAAACAGTGTAAGTAACATCGCCTTTTGCAATTCCAACTTCTGTTGCACGTTCAGGATCTTTCACATTTGTAAATGTTGTAATCGCGTCATCAGGATATTTATCTCTTACGGCTTTTAATTGTAAACTTGGCGTTAATTCTTTTGAGCCTTTTTCAACATAGTGTAAATTAGGGTCCAACATTGGTTCTACATAAGGTTTGAATAAGTATATCGAACCTGTAATTGCTAACAGAATCAATATTGGTGCAAAGATCATCCCCCCATAAAAATGCCATCTCCAAATTGTCTTATACAATGACATTTTCTTAGATACCACTTGCTCTGGCTGTGATTCCAAATTTGTATTTACTTCCATTTCATTTACCTCTCAGGTTAGTTTCATTTACCTGAGACAGTATAATATATAATTGTGATGTCTTAATGAAGTTTTAAGAAAAAGATTTTTTAATGTAAAACAAACATATTTTGTTCCAGTTTAATAGTCTTTCTCTTGTATAAATGCTGGAATGGATCAATAAAACCATTCCATTTAATTTCATTTCTTCTATCAAACATCAAAAAAAGACCGCTAAAGCGATCTTTTAAATACAACTGACTATTATGAGTTTATTCTATCTCAATGATGACAATCTTCCCTATCCGGCAATACAGTAAAAGATTTTGCTGAATTTCTTCATTTCGATATGTATAACACGTAAGATCTGTGAATTCACGGTGGGAAATGTCGTGGGTAGTATTGATTAATTTATATGTATTTCCTCTAAACTTGATCTTTCGTTCTATTGAAGGTTGCTCTGCCATGATTTGTTCTATTGTTCGAAAATCCATCTAGTTCACTCCTTTGTGTTCAATTTAAGTATTTGCCTGGAATGTTTATGTTAGACGTAAATTTGCTTTATTTAATCATAAGTAAATCAATTAAGGGTCAGTCCTTTATTAAAAATAAAAGTCTATTTATCTAATTTTATCATTTAAAAGAGAATATATTTTATTCATAAAAAAAAGGGGATATGTTAAATATCCCTCTTTCCATAAAAATTTATTTATCGTAATGTTTTTAATGCGCCGCTCCAAGCGACAACTTGGTCAAGCATATCATTAACATTTTTATTATGTAACTCAGCAGGTTTGAAGGTCGAAAAGTTTTCAAAATCTGTAAATAAAGAAAGTGTTGGATGAACCCTTACATCGGCTACTTGTAATTCTCCTAATATACCGCGTAAATGCTCCGCTGCACGAGCACCACCAGTTGAACCATAGCTTACAATACCAGCTGCTTTATTAGCCCATTCATTACGTGCAAAATCAACCGCATTTTTTAATGCACCACTAATGCTGTGGTTATATTCTTGAACAACAAATACAAAACCATCTAAGCTTGATAGTTTTTCAGACCAAGCTTTAATTCCTGGCTCTGTTCCATCAGTTGTACCTAAAAACGGTAGTTCAAAATCAGCGATATCAACAATTTCGTAATTCGCATCACCACGTTGTTTTGCAATACCTTCTACCCATTCACCGACTTGTGGGCTTACTCGCCCTTGTCTTGTACTCCCTAAAATAATTCCAATTGATAGTTTTGCACTTGTCATTTTACTTCCTCCTTGTTTTAAATTTGTTACTACTGTTATAATAATCCCTAAGAAATCACATTAGAAGTAGACACTTAATTGTGACCTAGTATACAAAATGATACCTAGGAGGAATGTTAATGGCTGAAGAATGTAATGGATCAGTTGAAACGGCTCTTGATATTTTAGTAGGAAAATGGAAGCCCGTAATTCTTTTTCATATCTTTCAACACGAAACATTACGGTTTAGTGAATTGCAACGTTTAGTTCCTGAAATAACGAAAAAAATGCTGACATCACAACTAAGAGAATTAGAGTATCATGATATTGTTCATCGAAAAGTTTATGCGCAAATCCCTCCTAAAGTTGAATATTCAATCACTGAATATGGAAAAGGTATTACACCTATGTTGGAGTCATTAAATAGTTGGGGAAATTTACATTTAGCACATTTAAGAGAGCTTTACGGGGAAGAGGCCGTAAAGAACAAATAAACAGAACCATTTCATAAATATAGTTCTAAATCCAAACACGCATTAATTTTTTACAATCTCGATCTTTACATATAAATAATCATTTAAAAACTTATTAAACTTCTACTTAGTAAAACATTAGATTAGAGATTAATAAGGTTAAAGAGCACTTCCTGTTATCAAGAAAGGCTCTTTTTCTTTTGTATAAATTTTATAACTAGTTATGTATTATTAAATGCATTTTCACTGAATTGGGTAAGTGTTGATTGTGGCGTCATTTAAGCTGGTCTTACTACATAAAACGACTAAAAAAGTAGACCCGGTCATACTTTTTAATATTGTTAATTTGTGAAGTTGCCATATTCAAAAGATAAAAAACAGAAAAACCCTGCCTAGGGTTTTTCTGTTTTTCAAATTCTACTGATTTCCGCTCCTAATTCTATCTCTATTTCGCTGCTTTCTCTTGCTCCTGCTTAAAAAAGCTCTTCATAGAATGGAACACATCTGATTTCTGTTTTAAGATATAATGGCGGAATTTCTCATCATTTATGTTTTTATATGCGGACATTAGAGTAGAGTGACGGTTGTATTGGTTTACTTCCCCGTAACCAAACATATTACTTACTTTCATTAGTTCCTGCACAAGTTTAACACATCGTGCATTGTCAGAAGTTAAGTTATCACCATCTGAGAAGTGGAATGGATAAATATTGTAGCGTTCAGGTGAGTATTTATAATCGATTACTTCGAGTGCTTTTCGGTATGCAGATGAACAAATTGTTCCTCCGCTTTCACCTTTCGTGAAAAATTCTTCTTCAGTAACAACTTTTGCTTCTGTATGATGTGCAATAAATTCAATATCTACTGACTCATATTTTGTTCTTAAAAACCTTGTCATCCAAAAGAAGAAACTTCGAGCCATATATTTTTCCCATAGGCCCATACTGCCGCTCGTATCCATCATTGCCAGCACAACTGCTTTTGATTCAGGTTTTCTAATTTCATTCCATGTACGGAATTTTAAGTCTTCTGGTGATATTGGATGAAATGCAGGTGTACCTCTCATTGCATTTCGCTTGAATGCAGACATCATTGTCCGTTTCTTATCAATATTCCCCATTAACCCAGTTTTTCGGATATCATTAAATTCGATATTTTCAACGGTATTTAGGTCTTGTTCTTTTCGTTTTAAATCTGGTAATTCTAACTGACTAAATAGAGCTTCCTCTAATTCCATTAGTGAAACCTCTGCTTCGTAATAATCTTCTCCTGATTCTTTTCCTGCCCCTTGCCCTTTTCCAGCTCCTTTTTGAGGCTGACCACTTTGGGAGCCATCTCTTGCGACTACATCTCCAATTTTACTGTCGCCAGTTCCTTGACCTACATGTTTATTCTTATCATAGTTATAACGAATCTTGTACTCATCTAATGAACGAATAGGGATTTTTACTACATCTCTACCGTTGGACATGATGATACTTTCTTCTGTAATTAAATCAGCTAAGTTCTTTTTTATCGCCTCTTGTACCTTCTCTTGGTGGCGTTGTTGATCGTCATGTCCTTTACGATGGAGGGTCCAGTCTTCCTGTGAAATGGTAAAATTATGCTTTTGTTCTATATTTTCATTACTCATTTTCTTTCCCTCCCTTACTCTCGTTGTATTTATTTATAAAAATAAAAAAAATCGTCACACAGTAATACACCTATGCATACACTAATTCGGTAGGTGGATTTCTACCCTTTTTTATGGATTACTCTATCATATGCAAGACGGCGCAATTATTGACAATCTTTATTTTATTTTTTGCACCCATTTTTTCAGAAAATAGGACAAGTCTTTGAAATACAGTATATTAATATAAAAAAAGAAGTGGGATCCTTCTTTTAGCAAAAGGATATCCACTTCTTTTTTTATGGTAAATTATGTCCCATTCCGGCCACATAGATTCGTAACCATTGTTCAGATGTCATACTTAATTTTGAAGATTCTACAGCTGTTTTTACTCTTTCAATTTTTCCAGAGCCTACTATTGGCATCATGTTTGAAGGATGAACTAATAACCATGCATACATAACTTCATCTATTGAATTTGCACCGATCTCAGCACCAATTTCTTCTAGCATTGAACGTACTCTAACAGCAGCTTCGGATTGACTTGTAAAAATCTGGCCCCCAGCAAGAGGCGACCAAATCATTGGAGCGACTCCTTTTTCTAAAAGTAAATCTACAGTTCCCTTTTCAAAATGCTCCAATTGCATTGGCGATACTTCAATTTGATTTGTTACTAATGGCATATCTAAATGCTTCTGTAGCATATTGAACTGTGAAGGTAGGAAGTTTGATACACCAAAATGACGAACCTTTCCTTCTTTTTGAAGTTGATTAAATGCTTCAGCAACTTCTTTCGGATTCATGAAAGGATTTGGCCTATGTATTAATAGTAAATCGATATAATCTGTTTGTAGATTTTTTAATGAGTTATTTACACTCATTAAGATGTGTTCCTTACTAGTATCATAATGATTCATTTTAAGATCCGGAAACTTAGAAGATTTTAGTTTAATGCCACACTTCGTAACAATTTGGATTTTTTCACGAAGCTCAGGTTTAAGTGCTAAAGCGTTCCCAAAAATCTCTTCGCAAGTATAACCACCATATATATCTGCGTGGTCAAATGTTGTAATATCTAATTCAATACATTCTTCTATGAATGATATTAATTGCTCTGATGACATATTCCATTCTGATAAGCGCCATAAACCATGGATTATTTGTGAAAACTCAAGATTTTCTGCTAAACGAATTCTTTTCATTATTAGTAGCACCCTTCTTTTTTCATTTAACCTTATTATAAAAATATAAATTTACAAATGCAAAAGAAAACGGCTATCAAATTAGATAGCCGCTTTAAGAATTTATCGATTTAGTAATGAACCTACATAGCGTAATAATTCATTTGCAGATGTTGAATTATATCCATATTCATCAATAAGTCGACTTACTACATCATTTATTTTCTTCAATTGACGCTCATCAGGCGTTTTTGTGGACGTCGTGATTTTAACAACATCCTTCAAATCCGAAAAAAGTTTCTTTTGGATTGCTTCTTTTAATCGTTCATGTGAATTATAATCAAATCGTTTTCCTTTACGTGCATAGGCAGAAATACGGATTAATATTTCTTCACGGAAGGCTTTTTTAGCATTTTCAGAAATACCAATTTGCTCTTCAATTGATCTCATTAATTTCTCATCTGGATTCATTTCTTCACCAGTTAACGGATCACGTAATTTGTTTTTATTGCAATATGCTTCTACATTATCTAAATAATTATCCATAAGCGTTTTTGCTGATTCTTCATATGAATAAACAAATGCTTTTTGAACTTCTTGTTTAGCAATATCGTCATACTCTTTTCTTGCAATCGAAATAAAGTTCATATAACGTTCACGATCTTCATTCGAAATAGATGGATGCTGGTCTAAACCATCTTTTAAAGAACGCAATACATCTAAGGCATTAATAGAAGGTATTTCTTTTCGGATAATTGTAGAAGAAATTCGGTTAATCACATAACGTGGATCAATTCCGTGCATTCCTTCATCCAAATATTCTTTTTTCAACTCTTCTAAATCAACTGTATTATATCCTTCTACCATTTCACCATCATATAATCGCATTTTTTTCACTAGATCAATATCCCCTCGTTTAGCTTCCTTTAATCTAGTCAAAATCGTAAACATCGCAGCTACTCGTAAAGTATGAGGTGCGATATGAACATTACTTACATCACTCTCAGAAATCATTTTTTGATAAATTCTTTCTTCTTCACTCACCCTTAAATTATAAGGAATCGGCATAACGATAATCCTAGAGTGCAACGCTTCATTTTTCTTATTATTAATAAATGATCTGTACTCAGTTTCATTTGTGTGAGCAATAATTAATTCATCCGCAGAAATCAATGCAAAACGCCCTGCCTTAAAGTTTCCTTCTTGTGTCAGGGATAATAAGTGCCATAGGAACTTTTCATCACATTTTAACATCTCTTGGAATTCCATCATTCCACGGTTAGCTTTGTTTAATTCCCCGTCAAATCGATAAGCACGAGGATCTGATTCTGAACCAAACTGTGCAATTGTTGAAAAGTCTATACTTCCTGTTAAATCCGCTATATCTTGAGATTTAGGATCAGATGGACTAAATGTACCGATTCCTACTCGTCGATCTTCTGATAAGAAGATCCGTTCGACGATTACATCTTCAATTCTTCCTCCAAACTCCTGTTCAAGCCTCATTAAATTTAATGGAGATAGATTTCCTTCAATGCGTACCCCATATTCATTGAAAAAATCATCTCTTAAGTGATTTGGAATTAGATGTAATGGATCTTCGTGCATTGGGCAACCTTTAATAGCAAAAATAGAACCTTTTTCTGTTCGTGAATAAGATTCTAAACCTCTCTTTAACATTGTTACTAGCGTTGATTTACCACCACTAACAGGACCCATTAACAATAAGATACGTTTCTTTACATCTAATCTTTTCGCAGCTGGATGGAAATATTCTTCGACTAGTCTCTCTAATGCTTCCTCTAATCCATAAAGGTTGTTACTGAAGAAGCTATACGTTTTCTTTCCGTTTACTTCTTCAATTCCTGCATCTTTAATCATATTATAAATTCTTGAATGTGCAGTTTGGGCAACCCATGGCTCCTCTTTTAACATTTCAAGATACTCAGCAAAAGTGCCTTCCCATTTCAATCGTTGTTCCATATCACGATGCTGCTCAAGTTTCTTTAATATATCCATGGACAAGTACCTCCTTTTTCTCATCTGTAAGAGAGATTATTAAAAGATATGCGAGTATGTCCGTACTCATGCTATATCTTAAGAGGGAAAATATTTTTTAATCGAGACTAATTTCACATAATACATAATTTTACTTTCATATTTCTATATTTTTTTTGTATAATAAGTTTAGGGAAGATGGAAATTTTCAATTGGGAGGATACATACCGATGAGATTAACACTAATTTTAGTAGTTATCGTTACATTTTTAGCTGCAATTTTTACTTCTGGCTATAATGACAGACCTGGACTAAAAAACAAATAATAAGTAGAAGATGCTTCTTTATAAGGATTTAAAAGTTATGTTACGCTAAAATCCTATATTAAAGAAGCATCTTTTTTTGCAAAAAAAAAGCACCTGAACGGTGACTTTTTGTTTTTACTGTGAGTAATCTTTTACCTTTAGCAACTCACGAAAATCTTGTTGTCGTAATGCTTCATAAATTAAAATTGCAGCTGTATTAGATAGATTTAATGAACGAATGTGATCTGTCATCGGTATTCTTAAACATGTATCCATATTTTTTTCAATTAACTCTTTTGGTAGACCAGTCGTTTCTCTACCAAATACGAAAAATATTTCATCATCTTGATTCGAATAATTAAAATTAGAATATGTTTTTTCTCCAAATTTGGTTATGAAATAAAACTTTCCATTTTCATATTTAGAAAATAATTCATCTAAAGAATCATGATAGTGAATATCCACATGCTCCCAATAATCTAGCCCGGCTCTTTTTAGCATTTTATCATCTGTTGAAAAACCCAATGGACGAATTAAATGCAAACTAGTATCTGTTCCTGCACATGTACGTGCGATATTGCCTGTATTTGCTGGAATCTGTGGTTGATATAATACAACATGTATTCCCATATTTTCACCTCTATAATTGTTTCAATGTCTTCTATTATACCAATTCAGTAATATGAATGGAATTATTCAATATTTGGTTTACTTAATCCATCTACAATATGGAAATATTTATACTTTATATGATCAGTGTAAGCTGTTGAGTCGTAATAAGACCAATAACGCTTTCTACTATTTTGAGTATGAGCATTTACTAATGGTTCCCCATTCTCGTCCTTTGCAACTACAATCGTACAGTGGTTCCATCTGCCATCGCCTTCAAAATCATATAAGATTAAATCACCTAGACTTAATTCCTTTGGATTTCCAACTTCTTCCGCTTTAATCCCCGTTTGAGATATTGGTAAGTATTTTCTTAATGCATGTGCCACTCTCCAGCTATAGCTACTCGCTGAATAATTCTTATACCACCATCCAACTGCGTTTTTAGGCATACCATTCATTTTCAAGCCACCGGCTCTTAAACATTGCGAAATAAAATTTGTACAATCATTCGCATAAAGAGGGTACTCCTTATTATGCCCATCCCACCATGTTTCAGCATATTTAACAGCATTGAATCGATTGTATACATTATTCCGGTCCATTGGTGTGTCTAGTTCATCTTCTACTATCATTTCAATTTCATCAAAATCATCTTCATATTCAATAGGAAATTCTATATCATACACCATTTCATGATGATTTAAAGCCATTTGTCTTTCTTGTTGTTCTTCTTCAAAATATAAGTCTGTTTGTTTTAAAAAATAGCGAATATGCAAAGTATAATTAACATATGTGATGTCATCATTGGTCCATATATTTTTTACTTCTACACTACCGTATGCTTTTACAAGTGAGGTATTTCGTTGATGATATAATTCAACCTTACGCTGAATTGCTAAATATTCACTTTCTTGAATGAGATGGCTTCTTGATCCATCTCCAAAGTATAATTGTAAACGCTCTTTAACATAGCGTTCTAAAAAGTCTCGATTTAACAAGAAAATCCCCCCTTCTCAACATTCGCTTATATTCTATACGATGTCGAGAAGATGGAGATTATACCTCTCATCTATTATTAGTTTAAAAGAATACGTTGAATTTCTTCTATTACTATTTCATCTTTTTCTGTTTTCAGACATTCATTTATAAAAATGGCACCATTTTCACGATCTATTTCTGAAATAGCCCAAATTGCTGTTCCCCGAATTACTGGCCTAACATCATGAACAGCAAGATCCTTTAAGTCATCTAATGCTGTATCATCCTTAAAATGAGCTAATGCGATAATAGCGTTTCGTTGAATTGGATTTTTACCTCTCCATGAACCAGACATTTGACCAAACTGTCTTTTAAATTCCCTATTACTTACTTTCAATACTGAACGTAATAATGGTTTAACCGTTTCAGGATCAGGTTCCATCTCTTCGTGGTGATTAAAATTAATGCCTTTATTCTTTGGACAAATGGTTTGACATGTATCACAGCCATAAATACGATTACCTATTTCTTTTCGAAACTCCAATGGGATCATTTCTTTTGATTGCGTTAAAAATGCAATACAGTTTTTTGCATTTAATTGCCCTGGAGCGACAATAGCGCTTGTTGGACATACATCCATACATTTTGTACATTCTCCACATTGATCTTCAATTGGTGTATCCGGCTCAAATGGTAATGAGGTTATCATCTCACCCAAATAAACATAAGAGCCATACTCTGGTGTGATAATCGAACAATTCTTAGCACTCCATCCAATCCCTGCTCGCTCAGCTACTGCTCGATCTACTAACTCACCTGTATCCACCATAGATTGAACCTTTACATTTGGATAATGTAATAAAATAAATGATTCAAGCTGCAACAATTTCTTTTTAACAACAGTGTGATAATCTTCTCCCCATGAAGCACGACAAAATATACCCCTTGTAGAACCCTTTTTACTTTTCGGGGCATCTTTCATTTTAGAGGGATAAGCTAATGCAATCGCTATGATCGAATGAGCTTCACTCATAATCTTTCTCGCATCTGTTCTACGTTCAATATCTTTTGTTTCAAAACCTGATTGATAGTTCAATTCTTGTTGTTTATATAACCGACTTTTCAAGGTTACAAAAGGATCTGCAGTAGTAAATCCAATTTTATCTATACCAATTTCCTTACTATATAATATCAATTCTTTTTGAAATTCTTTTATGTTCATCCATATCACCTTACAATCATTAGTACAAGTATATATCAACTATTCTAGTCAGAAAGTTCAAAGTTTAAAAAGTACAGATATAATGATCATATACTAGAATACATATTTTAGATTAGTTATTTATGAATCTAACCATAAAAAAACGCAATGTATCGTTCTTCTATGGAATCAATACACTGCGTTGTTATCAAGTTATAAGAAATCATCGAATGCTCATACAACTAACTATATATCTAAAAAGTAATAGGTAAATAGTATTGATTGCTGAACTATGTATATAAATTTAACATACAAATGTCAGTAACTCAAGAAAAAAATCAAATTTTGTCGAATTTTAGTCTTAGTAAATATTGGTAAAAAATTGAAAGCAAAAAGGTTAATATGGAGGTGAACTCGATCATGTTTCCATGCTTATTAAGAACAACAATCCGTATTTTTCTTAAACAAAACCTTCGTCTTATCAAGTTATACAAAATAAAACAAAAAGAAGGATCCTGCATACAGCAAAATCCTTCTTTTTGTTTTTATATGATAGCGGTGACAGGACTTGAACCTGCACGTCCGTGAAGACAATAGATTTTGAGTCTACCGTGTCTGCCATTCCACCACACCGCCAAAACGATATACAACAATTATAGTATAAGAACTACTAATTGTCCAATTATATAATCATATAAAAACCTCTTACAATTGTAAGAGGTTTTTTGATACCGAGGGCCGGACTCGAACCGGCACGGGGTCAACCCCCGCAGGATTTTAAGTCCTGTGTGTCTGCCATTCCACCACCCCGGCATGGGATAATTTAAAAAGGCGGTAACCGGATTTGAACCGATGATAAAGGTTTTGCAGACCTCTGCCTTACCACTTGGCTATACCGCCGTAAATTGGAGCGGAAGACGGGGCTCGAACCCGCGACCCCAACCTTGGCAAGGTTGTATTCTACCACTGAACTACTTCCGCATATGGCTGGGCTACCTGGATTCGAACCAGGGCATGACGGAATCAAAATCCGTTGCCTTACCGCTTGGCTATAGCCCATCAATTTATATATTATATAATGTAAGAATTACTTATATTACTCAATTGTTTCTCAATTTGTTACAATAATTTATATGGGGCGACTGATGGGAATCGAACCCACGAGTGTCGGAACCACAATCCGATGCGTTAACCACTTCGCCACAACCGCCATTATTATTTAATTGGCAGGGGCAGTAGGAATCGAACCCACACCAAAGGTTTTGGAGACCTCTATTCTACCGTTAAACTATGCCCCTATAAAAAAATGGTGGAGGGGGACGGATTCGAACCGCCGAACCCACAGGGAGCGGATTTACAGTCCGCCGCGTTTAGCCACTTCGCTACCCCTCCGGTTAAAGAGTGCCGACTAAAGGACTTGAACCCTCAACCTACTGATTACAAGTCAGTTGCTCTACCAATTGAGCTAAGTCGGCATATATATATTTATCTATTCAATTAAGATGGTGGCTCGGGACGGAATCGAACCGCCGACACGAGGATTTTCAGTCCTCTGCTCTACCGACTGAGCTACCGAGCCAACATAAATGGCGGTCCCGACCGGGATCGAACCGGCGATCTCCTGCGTGACAGGCAGGCATGTTAACCGCTACACCACGGGACCATTTTGGTTGCGGGGACAGGATTTGAACCTGCGACCTTCGGGTTATGAGCCCGACGAGCTACCAGACTGCTCCACCCCGCGATAATAAAAGTACTATTTAATTAAGTAATATGGTGGAGGATGACGGGCTCGAACCGCCGACCCCCTGCTTGTAAGGCAGGTGCTCTCCCAGCTGAGCTAATCCTCCATAATATAAAAATGGTGACCCGTACGGGATTCGAACCCGTGTTACCGCCGTGAAAGGGCGGTGTCTTAACCGCTTGACCAACGGGCCAATATATTGGAAGTCCTAATTTAAATGTGGCGGAGAGCAAGGGATTTGAACCCTTGAGACAGGGTTACCCGCCTACACGATTTCCAATCGTGCTCCTTCGGCCACTCGGACAGCTCTCCAAAATGGCTCCGCAGGTAGGATTCGAACCTACGACCACTCGGTTAACAGCCGAGTGCTCTACCACTGAGCTACTGCGGAATAAT
>NZ_JBALMS010000081.1:0-30482 GCF_036962205.1 Bacillus sp. JJ664
GTAACTGCATAACAGCTTTCAATATTTGTCATATAATCTCTTTTCAAAAAAATGCTGACTAAAACCTTCTGGATAATCATTTAATACCCCAAATTCTTTATAACCGTGTTTTTTATAAAATTCCGGAGCTTGAAAGCTAAAAGAATCTAGGACAATCAATCTACATTTTTTCTCTTTTGCAAGATCTTCAATTTTATGTAATAAATTACTTCCATAACCAGTTCCGCGTTGGGATTCATCTACCCATAAAAAATCAACATGTAAATGATTATATTTTATCGTACCAGTTATGCCGCCAAGTATCGATTCATGTTCATTTTTTAGAATGAAACTTACTTTTTCGACTGACTTCAGTAGTTTTTCTGGGAGTTTAGACATGTTATATTCAATAACTTTCTGTCTAATATAGTCAGTATCTTCTTGATTTGATTGCTGGATAATTTGCATGAAAATTCCCCCATTTCAAATTTTTCGCTTAATTAGAATAACAGTTATTAGGAAAATTGCCAACCCAAAAAAGTATTAACAATTTATTGTTTACCTTTAAAAATTAAAAAGGTTGCCTAGACAACCCTATACTCAAAAACCTTTATGATTAAAAATATTTTTCATCAACTGTTTAAATCTCTCTTTTTCAATTTCTTCTTTCAATACAGTCCCATTTTTCCATTGTGTAAATGAATTATTTGTTAATGTCACATTGCCTTCATTAGTCAGTTTAGTGATTAATGGATTCTTATTAAATGGAGACTTCTCATGTTCTTTGATAATCGTTTGGATCTCATTTAAGTCTGAAAGATCATTGATCGTTCTCTCTGAATCAAACGCATAGCCAATTCTCCAGTCATTATCTTTATGTTTTAATTTTATTTCCAAAATATAGTCACCAAATGCTGTTTTTTCTTTTTTTACACGAAATTCCCCATTATTAGAAATGACCATATCTCCATTTAATGGCACTGGCTTTAAAGGTAGATTTGCTCCAAATCCAGTATCAATTAAATAAGTTTGACCTTCGTGCGATAAAAGAATCGTCACATGTGTTCTTCCAATATTTTGATAATCAGAATTGACATTATCATAAACAACTCCACTGACAAGTCTCGCATTAAAACCATTTTCAATTAGAAATAAGTACAAAATGGCATTTAATTCGTAACAAAGTCCACCTTCATTTTTTAATAAGATTTTTTGAATCAAGTTATCCTTTGTTATCTCATTTGTATTTTTATTAATTATGCATATATTTTCAAACGGTATGTTAAATGCAGTTTTCATCAAGATATGTTCTAAGTCTGAGAATGAAATGTTTTTACTTTCTGTAAAATCAATCCTTTTTCTAAATAAAGTATTTAGCTGACTCAACTCTGTTGCCTCCGATACTAAATAATAAATACTCTGTTCTATCTCACTTTTCACCTATTTTACTTTATGATTGAAAAGTGCGCTCCTGCTAAAGTCAGAAACGCACATATTCTACTCATTACTTTTGTTTACAGCCGATGAAATAAGATGATTATGAGGTAAAATAGCGTGTACCCCTTTTACTTGATTGACAATCTGGGTAATTTTAAGATCTACACATACACTTGCTAAAGCAACTGCCTCCGTTTTTTCAATCTGGTAGATTTCTTGCATTAACTCTATCATTCCTTCTAAAGCTGTTGCTGTTGCAATGTTTAAATCCTCATCAAAACCAAAAGTGATCCATCCTGCAGGAGTATTTGCTCGAGGCATTTTCAATTGTAAGTCTTCAATAACTGTAAGTGTAAGATTTACTTGGTCAAATGGAGATTCAATCGCTTGACCAGATACTTCACCATCTCCTTGCGCGGCATGTCCATCTCCAGCAGAAAACAGTGCCCCTTCTATAGTAATAGGAAGATATACTGTACTTCCCTCAACTAATTCCTTACAATCAATATTTCCTCCACAGTATCTTGGCGGGATTGTTGAATGAACACCAGATTCACTAGGCGCTGTACTCAATACACCTAAAAATGGTTGAAGTGGAACAGTAAATTCTTGATCTTTCATTTGTGTTTTCGCTGTTTTATTTTCCTCATTGATCGTCCAATTTAGAGTTACTTCAGGTGACTCTGCTATATTCAATATATTGTTTTGCCAGTTTTGTTTACCGCCAGCACAATTCCATCCGTACCAGCTGGTTTTTATTTGATTAATTTTTACTTCGAGTGTCATACCGGGTTTTCCATCTTGAATATATATAGGTCCCACCATTGGATGACCCCAGGCTTCTTCTTGTTCTCTTGATTGATAACGAATTCGTTCCCCGCTTTTTTCATTAAATCCCCAGCCTATATCAATCGTATTAAATTCTATAGAATCTCCAGAACGTATTGTCATAATTGGTTCGTAATCTTTACTAAATGATGCGTGTAAATGTTGATTGGAAACTTTCATTTTATATGTTTCGGGCATACTTTAATCCTTCTTTCAAATTTACAGATTAATATTGTTGATTAAATTCCTTCTATTATTTATTTCGGCATTTTAGTTACATTTCCCTGTTTGTTTTGATTGAGTACTTTGTTCATTAAATCATGCATTTATATTTCTTGAAACGAGATGTCATATTTCATCATACAAGTATTCAAGATTAAAACAAAAAACACCCGACCACTTAATGATCGGCTGTTTGTATCATTACAATAGATTGACCATTTCATAACCTCTACCAATATCCTTCACACTATGAGAATCTGAACCGTAAACGAGAGGAATTCGTAATTGTTTTGCATAATCGATTAAATTTATTGGAGGATATATTTCCCTACAATACGGTTTAAATAATCCAGCAGTATTTACATCCAGTTGATATTCCTCTTGTTTGATTAAATGTAAAATATCAATTTGATTCTGCTTGATTACTTTTGTTTCTTCACACTGTAGAAATTGTTTAAATTTATTACATAAAGTCATATGGCCAATTCTTTTTGGTTTATATTGACCTAAATCTACTAAAATTGATTGCTTTACGATTTCGTAGTAAGCTAATTGGAAATCTTCGGTACTACCATAATAGTTTACTAGTCCTTCCAGTGTATCTTCTGCTTGATAGTCAATACAACGCCAGCCTTTTCGCCCTTCTAAAAAATGTACAGATAATATGCCCGTATCACAGTATTTTCCATATTCATTCAGAAAATGTTTTGTCCACTCTGTATCCATTGGTAAGTAATCTAATTCAAAACCAATTTTCACTGTTATTCTATCTTTATATTTTCCTTTTAAGCCAATCATTTCTCTTACATACCCGTCTACTTCTCCCTCATTCATTGCTAAAGTATCAATAACTTCCAATGGTTGCAAACGGTTATTAAATGACGAAGGAATTGGAGAATGTTCGGTAATATGATATTCGTCAAAACCTAATTCTATTGCTTTTTGAATCATGTATTCAACATTGTCTCCACTTCCATGTGGACAATAGTGGGTATGCGTATGACCATCAATCTTCAAGAGCGATCCTTCTCTCTTCTACTTACTAATGCTTCTTTAATCTCGTCCAGCTTCACACCTTTTTCAACCATAAGTACCATAACGTGATAAACTAAGTCACTTATTTCATACACAAGTTCATTCGTATCATCGTTTTTTGCACCTATGATGACTTCACTCGATTCTTCCCCTACTTTTTTTAGAATTTTATCAATGCCTTTATCAAACAAGTATGTAGTATAAGAACCTTCAACTGGATTTGATTTTCGATTAGCGATTGTTTGATACAGATCATTTAAGATATTTAGATTGTATTTCTCATCGCTACCACTTAACTCAGTCTTTTCTTGAAAGCAACTCCAGTTTCCTGTATGACATGCTACACCATTTTGCTCGACTTGAATTAAAATCGTGTCCTGATCACAATCATATGCTATTGATTTTACTGTCTGGCAATTTCCAGATGTTTCACCTTTTACCCAAAGTTTTTGACGACTTCTACTATAATATGTTGCATTTCCTGTCTGTAATGTTAGTTGAATCGATTCTTCATTCATATATGCAAGCATTAATACATCTTTTGTTTTCACATCTTGTACAATTGCCGGAACTAATCCTTTTTCATTAAATTGAATGTTATGAATCTGAAACATCTCATACTCCCCCTATATTCTAATGGAAACACCTTTCTTACTTAAAAAATCTTTTAAATCTTTTATTTTAATCTCACCAAAATGAAATACTGACGCTGCTAAAACTCCATCTACATTTGCTTTTGCTATAGCTTTATAAAAATCATCTAGTTTCCCTGCTCCACCAGATGCGATGACTGGAATATTGACTGCACTTGTTATTTTTTGTAATAACTCTATATCATAGCCAGATTTCATTCCGTCTTCATTGATACTATTGATGACAATTTCTCCTGCACCAAGTTCAACTCCACGTTTTGCCCATTCAACTACTTCTAAATCCGTCTCTTTTCGGCCACCATTTATATAAACCTTATATACGCCAGCATCATTTTTCTTCGCGTCTATTGATAAAACAACGCATTGTGAACCGAATCGGTCTGATGCTTCCTTAATTAAATCCGGATTCAAAACTGCCGAAGAATTAATTGACACTTTGTCAGCACCATTTCTTAAAAGCAGTGTAAAATCAGCAATTGTTCGAACACCACCACCAACGCAAAACGGAATTCTCAATTCTTTTGCTACATCTGAAACAAATCGCAGTGAAATATCTCTCTCTTCATTTGAAGCAGTTATATCGTAAAAAACAAGTTCATCTGCTCCGTGATCGCTATAAAACTTCCCTAGTTTTGTAGGAGAGTCGACATCCTGAATGCTTGAAAATTGTTTGCCTTTTACTACTCGCCCATTTCTTACATCTAAGCAAGGTATGATTCTTCTTGCAAGCATGTTAGCGCCTCCTCTAAAGAAAACTTCTTCTCATATAATGCCTTACCCGAAATTGCCCCATATAAATTCAGTTTTTGAAGAGATAGTAAATCAGCAATTGAGCTTACTCCTCCGGATGCAATGATCTGTAAGTTCGTTTCATTAGAAAGCTTTTTATACGCTTCTATATTTGGTCCACTAAGCATTCCATCCTTCGCTATATCAGTATAAACGACTGATTTCACTCCTATTTTTTCAAGTTTTTTACAGAATTCAAAGCTATTTTGAGCAGTAGCTTTCTCCCAACCATTGGTTGCAACAAATGAGTCCTTTGCATCAACTCCGACAATGATTCTCTCCCCGTAGCGATCCACTGCTTCCTTTACAATATTCATATTTTCGATTGCAATCGTACCTAATATCACATTTTTAATTCCAAGCTCCAACCAAAAAGATATTGATTCTAAGGAACGGATTCCTCCACCTAATTGAATATCTAAATTTGTATTTTCTACTATGTCTCTTACGATTGAAGCATTTCGTCTTTCGCCAGTTCTTGCACCATCTAAATCAACAATATGAAGTACATTTGCCCCAACTTTTTCAAATGTCAATGCAACCTCCAAAGGAGACCGACTATAAATCTCTTGTTTTGAGAAATCTCCCTGTTCTAAACGTACACATTTACCATCCTTCAAATCAATTGCTGGAAATAGAATCATATATACACAGCTCCTTAAATGCCTTTAATAGATTTAATCCAGTATCACTACTTTTTTCTGGATGAAATTGCATTCCTACAATATTATTCTGATTTACAATTGCTGGTATTTTGACACCATAATCACTAAAAGCTACGACTTCCTCATTTGAGGAATCCACATAATATGAGTGAACAAAATATACATACTCTTCTTCATTTACGTATTTCAATAGATTTATGTTTTTGTTAAAGAATAGTTTATTCCATCCCATATGAGGAACCTTCACAAAATTAGGTATTTGTTTAACCGTACCTTTAAGTAATCCTAGACCTTTACATCCCCCATTTTCATCACTAAATTCATATAATAATTGCATACCAAGACAGATTCCTAATATCGGTATGCCATTTCTTGCTTTTTCTATCAAAATGTCTACTAACTTAAGATTATTTAATTCTTTCATAGCTGCCTCATAAGCACCTACTCCAGGTAGAATAATAGAAGAAGCCTGTTTGATCTCTTCTACTTTATTACTAACAACCACTTGGAAATCTAGTTCTTCACATGCTCTTTTTAATGAATCTAAATTTCCGACACCATAATCGATGATAATATTCATTTTAAAGAAGTCCTTTCGTTGAAGGTAATTTAGTAGAATTAACTTCAATTGCCTGATTAACCGCTCTGCCAAAAGCTTTAAATAATGCCTCAATTTTATGATGGTCATTATCGCCATATAAAACTTCCATATGACAATTCATTCGAGCTTCCGAGCTTAGTGCTTTAAAAAACTCTTTAATATTTTGAGTATCCATAGTCCCGACCCTCTCTCGCTCTATTCGGACATTGTAAACAAGATAGGGTCTGCCACTAAAATCAATTACAACTCTTGCTAAAGTTTCATCCATCGGGATATAGCTAGATCCATAACGATTGATCCCAATTTTCTCACCAAGTGATTCCAATAATGCTTGCCCAATTGCAATTCCTACATCCTCTGTTGTATGATGATCATCGACGTCTAAGTCTCCGACACAATTAAGTTCCATATCGACCCCGCTGTGAAAGCAAAATAACGTCAGCATATGATCTAAAAAACCAATTCCAGTATAAATATTACTATTACCGTCTCCGTCCAAATTCAATTTTAGATATATATTCGTCTCTTTTGTTTGTCTTGAAATATTAGCTATTCTCAATTTCATTCCTCCTCGAAGCGGATACTGATTGCTTTTTTATGGCCAAATAATCCTTCTTCATTTGCAATTGTCTCTATATGATTTCTAGCAGCCTTTAGTGCTTCCTTACTGTAATAAACAACTGATGTTTTCTTTTGGAAGTCATTAACCGACAATGGTGACGTAAATCTAGCTGTTCCACTAGTAGGCAATGTATGATTCGTACCCGCATAATAATCCCCTACAGGTTCTGGGGTATATTCTCCTACAAAAATGGCCCCAGCGTTTTTAATCTTTGTCACATATTCTTCTGGATCCTTAAGTAAGATTTCAACGTGCTCTGGTGCAATTTTATTCACAAGATTAAGCCCTTCTTCTATTGAATTGACTTTAATGATTGCCCCATAGTTTTCAAAGGCTTTTTGAATGATTTCTTTACGTGGTTGTACTTCTATTAAGTCATTTGATGCTTGTTGAATTTTCTCAGCTAATTCATTTGACGTTGTAATCACAATACTTGATGCCATTTCATCATGCTCAGCTTGCGCCATTAAATCTGCAGCGATAAATCTTGGATTTGCATATTCATCTGCTAAAATAACCACTTCAGTAGGACCAGCAACCATATCAATTCCAACAACCCCTGACACACTTTTCTTAGCCAAAGCAACATATAAGTTTCCAGGGCCGACTATTTTATCTACTTTTTGAATCGTTTCAGTTCCAAAAGCTAGTGCACCTATTGCGTGAGCACCACCTATTTTTAAGACTTTTGAAACTCCAGCTAATTTCGCGGCAACTAAAATTGAACTTTTAACTTTACCTTCTTTATTTGGGGGCGTTACAATGACGATTTCATTTACCCCAGCGATTTTTGCAGGGATCGCGTTCATTAGAACAGTTGAAGGATACGCTGCTTTACCTCCAGGGATATAAATCCCAACTCTTTCAATTGGATTAATAATTTGTTGAATTGATGATATTTCATTTTCTATTTTATAACCTGTTTGTAGTTGTTTTGCGTGGTAACGTTCTATATTTTCCTTTGCAGCAAGTAGGGCTTCCATTAATTCATCATTTATCTCATTCAATGCTTGTGATGTTTCTTCCTCAGATACTTCAAATGTTTCTAAGCTCACTTCATCAAACATGAACGAATATTTACGAATTGCATCATCTCCGTTTTCTTTCACATCTGAAAGAATTACTTCAACTCTTTTTTCAATTTGAGCTGTTGGAAGAACCGTTCTAAGTAGAATTTGATTAAGCTTTTCACTTTTTTGTTCAATCGATAGAATTTCCAGCATAAACCATCTTCCCTTTCTTCACTTCGTCTAAAAATTGTTGTATTCGATCATGTTGAAATCGATAACTGACACGATTTGAGATGACTCTAGCACTAATTGTCATCATTTCCTCTAAGACGACTAAACCATTTGCTTTTAAAGTACTACCTGTTTCAACTAAATCCACAATAATGTCAGATAGTCCAACGATTGGTGCAAGTTCAACTGAACCATTTAAATAGATTAATTCTATTTTTTGTCGATCTTGAAAATAACTTGTCGTGATATTTGGATATTTAGTAGCAATCCTTAATGGTTCTTCACCCTTATCAATCAAAGTGTTTGGAAAGCCTGCAGCAGCAAATATACATTTACCTAATTCTAAATCCATCAGTTCATAAACGTCTTTTTCTTGTTCTAATAAAACATCTTTTCCAACGAATCCTAAATCTGCAACACCACTTTCAACGTAAGTAGCTACGTCTACCGGCTTGACGACCAAGTATCTAATTCGATTTATGTCATCCTCAAAAATTAATTTTCTTGAATCCGAATCAATTACATTTCCAAGTCCAGCTTGAGCTAGAATCTTTTTTACTTCGTCTTCCAATCTCCCCTTTGCGACCGCAATGATGAGCCATTTCATTTGTATGCTGCCACCTCCTGACATTCTATCCAAGCATTCGTATCAATCGAAAATCCAATTGCATCCATTACTTTTTCCGAATCTTCAGAAATCACTTTGTAGCGCCCACCCCTTAACACCTCTTTATTTAGTCGATCATAATATCCTTTAAAAACAATTCCATCATAATAATCAAATTCATTTATAATCGAAAAATCAACATGTATATTTGGACTTATTTCTTGTAATCGTAAAATTTTATGCACTGCTTCATCCATTTGCTTATTTAAAATACAACTGGTTAGCAACTCAACTTTTTCTTTCCCCTTTCCTTGTAAATTAAATAATTCTTTAAGGACACGCTTTACTTCTTTTGGAAGGGGTGTTTTTTCAGTCCATATTTTTAATTCATCTGAATTTTTCAAGTAAATAAGCCGTTTGACTAAGTTTTTTTGTTCTTTTGAAAGATCACATTCGTTAAATAATCCTTCTAAAAAACCTGTATGACCTATTTCCAAAATAAAAGGTTGTTCACTTAATAAATCAATAGCAATTACAATGATTTCAATTTCAGTCGATTCATTTATTTCACCAAAATTCTCTATTCCAAATTGATTGATCTCCTTAATCCCTTCTTCATTGTTTCTAAAGACAATTGATTGATAAAAAATCTTACATTTTTCTTCTTTTAAGGCGATTGGATATATTTCCTTCATCAATGCACTCGTTATATCTGGTCTTAATAAAAGAATTTGTTGTTTGCCTGAAAGTAAAACAACTAGTTCTTCACGTGGTAGCCGCGGATTCTGAATGGCAAAATGTTCAAATTGTTCGAATAACTGAGGTTCAAAAGGTATATATCCTCGATCAATTACGTAATCTTCCATTTTCCGCTTATACTCATAGCTTTTCAAGGCTTGTAATAATTTCCCATTCACGTTCTCACTACCCCTTTTTTGAAAAATAAAAAGGCCATACAGGTTAATGCCTGCATGGCCTTTTGGCACGACACAAGCACCTTTTCGTAACACGAAGAGGGCTTGTATCTACGGTCAATTTTTGTCCATAGATTCAAACCCTGGGTGGATGATGATGTTGTAACCCATTTATCGTGCGTGCGAAAAACATAGTTATGTCTCCTTCTTGTTATCATTTTTTTTAAATATTAAAGAATTATATTTAGATTGTCAATCCTTTTTATATTATTTTATTTAATATTTTAAAAATTACGTTTTGCCTATGGCTCTTATAAAGAGAACGAAAATCGTTTAAATAAAAGGGATTCAAGGCAAGAATCACGAATTATTTATTGAGAAAATTTTCCAATTGGAGGAATTATTTGATGACTATAACTGAAAAAATATTAATAAAAAATGAACCCATGTTTTTCATTGGTAACTTTGTAACGACATCAAACCAAACTGAAATGAGTGAAGAAGCTTTAATCTCTAAACATTGGGAAAAATTTTATTCAAACCAATTAGCAAACCAAATTCCAAGTAAAAAGAACCCAACCATTCTAGCACTCTACACAAATTATGAATCTGATGAGAATGGTTCATATTCTTTTGCCATTGGAGCAGAAGTAAGTAATGTTGACAAGATTCCTGATGGAATGGACAGTTATTCAATTAAACCTAGTGAATATATTGTATTTACAACTAGAAAAGGACCCGTTCAAGAAGTGGTCGTTGAAGCTTGGCAACATATTTGGGAATGGTCCAAAACAAATAAAAGAGCATTTACAACGGACTTTGAGTTATACGACGAACGGTCAATTGACCCAAATAATAGTCAAGTTGATATATATATTTCGATAAAATAATTCAGTTTAGTAGCAAGGAATCATATGCAATATAAAAATGTATTCTTTGATTAATTGCAAATATATTGAAATAAGACCCTTTGAATAACAAAAAAGGATAGAATTGCAGATAATACTTCTGCATTCCTATCCTTTTTCAGTATTATTCTATTATGATAAAATCCTAATATTATTTTTCATTTTCGTCATTCGATTAGTATATTGAGAATCCGAATAAAATGAAGTTGGATTTTTAACGCCACCATTTTCTTGTGGTTTTGTTGGTTTTGTAGGTAAAGTTGGTTGATTTGGATTTGTAGTCTCTGGCGTTATTGGATCACCATTATCATCTTCAATTCCATCGTCAGTGCCATCATCCCCGTTATCAATACCATCATTATCATCTTCTGTGTCGTCATTGTCCCCAGTACCATTGTCATCACCAGTTTGAGTATCATCATCTGTTGGGTTAGTTGGTTCTAAGACCGATGTTAAATCTAACGTAATTGTTACAAGATTACTCTTTCCTTCTTCACTAGTTGCAACTATTTTAATTTTTACAATATCCCCTGGAGCAATTCCAGAAATGGTTGCTGTAGTTCCTTGAACTTTTTGTGTTTGTCCTGCAACTTTATTTGCTTCGTAACTTACTTCAAATGTAGTTGTTGGCAATAAGTCTGATGGATATTGCCAATTCAATAAAATATTACCTGTTGCTTCATCAAATTTTGAAGTAACTTTTTGTGCTGGTTCCAATAATTCATCTTTAGGAACCTCATCCATTTTTTCACCTTTAATAAACAATTCATCACGTATTTCCACTACTGAATCTGGCTTTTGGAATTTTGATGATGAATTTGCTGTTTCTTGTAACATATCTTTTGCGATATATTTGGCAATTTTTACAGAACTCTGTCCTAAGTAATGTTCTTTTTTATTTTTTTCATAGCCCGTCCAAACAGAAACTGTTACATCTGGCGTATAGCCAACAAACCAACTATCACGTGTAGCATTTGATGGAAAACCATATTTAGCTTTTACATCATCTGGATAATTTGTTGTACCTGTTTTTCCTACCATATCAAGCCCAGGAATATTTGCCAATCCACCTGTTCCACTTGGTGATTTAACAACATCTCTAAGCATATCTGTGATCATATAAGCTGTGTAGTCACTCATTGCCTGCTTCGGTTCTGGTGTTAACACTTTTTCTGTTTTATCTTGATATATGATTCTTGTTACTGCATGTGGTTTGATATACACTCCACCATTACCAAATGCAGCGTAAGCTCCAGCCATTTCCATTGCGGACACACCAGTGAATCCACCGATTGAATGAGACTCATAAAATGTATCTTTTTCGAAATTAAAACCAAGTCCATTACCAAATTCACGTGATTGATCTAATCCAACCTCTTGAATTGTTTTTAAAGCCGGTATGTTCCTTGATCTAGTAAGAGCCTCACGGATTGATATTTGCCCTTTGTAATTTTTGTCAGAGTTTCTAATTGGTGTTCCATCAGAATATTGATAAGGTTCATCAACAATTTGGTGGTTTGTTGACCATTTTAAATTTTGAATTGCTGGTCCATAATCTAAAACTGGTTTGATCGTAGACCCAGGTTGTCTTTTTATATCTGTTGCAAAATTTAATCCACCTGATGTAGTATTTCTACCAGCTCCAACAGCCTTAATATCCCCTGTTTTTGTATCAGTTAATACAAATCCTGTTTGAAACTCATCACTTGGATAAAATTCTTTACCGCGATTAATGATTTCATCAGCCTTATCTTGAGCCTTAGAATCTAGTGTCGTTTCAATAATAAGTCCGTCTGTATAAACATTTGCATCTCCATTTTTTTCAACTTCATCAATGACTACATCTAAAAATGAAAGATACTTTACACTTTCATCTTCTTGGACTTTGATTAATTTCTCCATAGGAATCGCTTTATTTTGAGTAAATTGATCCTCTGTAATATACCCGTATTTCTTCATTTGGCTAAGAACTATATTTCTTCTATTTTCAGATGCCTCTGGATGCTTAGCTGGGTTAAAATTATTTGGACTTTGTACCATCCCTGCTAATGTTGCTGCCTCAGGTAACGTAATTTCTGATAAATCCTTACTAAAATATCGTTCACTTGCTTTCGCAATGCCATATACACCTTGACCTTTTAAACCGTTTGAAAAATAAACTTTGTTTAAATACATTTCTAGAATTTGATGCTTAGAATACTTTTGTTCTAATTGGAATGCTAAATACCATTCTTGCACCTTACGTTTAATCGTTTTTTCTGGTGATAAAAATGAATTTTTTACGACCTGTTGCGTAATTGTACTACCACCTTGAGAACCAAATCCGCCAGTTATGTTTGCCAAAACAGCACCAATTACTCGGCGAGTGTCCACACCTTTATGCTTATAAAACCGTATATCTTCTGTCGCAAGGAACGCATCTTCTACAACTTTAGGAATCTCACTATAAGAAACTTTCGTTCGACGCTCTTTTCCTAATTCAGCCATCACATTTCCATCTTTATCTAATATAGTTGATGATAAAGGGACTTGAAGTTTCTTTGTATCTAATTTAGGTGCATCACTAATTAAGTAGTAAAATGTACCAATAACGCCTAATATACCTACTAAACCACATGTTAAAATGATGAGGATTATTTTCTTTAATATACCTTCTCGTTTTTTAGGAGTTCCTTTTGAAGGCTTTTCCACTCGTTTACGTTCTTCTCGTGAACGATATTCTTTTGCCATCTTATTTTCCTACCTTTCAAAACTTATAAAAAATATTTTCATAGTTACTTATTATTTTCAATTCAAATGCTTTTTTGTAAACTTCTTATCAACTTGAATTCAATTTAAAACACGAATCACCATCTTTTCTCCTTTTATTCTATTAGTCAGATCACATATCGTAAAAAACGATTTACTCTACTAATATACTAATGGATTTTTTTCCCATCATAAATAATACTACAAAGATAGAATAATACCCTTTTTTGTAATAATTTGGAATATTATAAGTCTTTATGTTATGTAGGTATATTTCAAAGCCAATTTACGTTAAAAAGGAGCTGCAATCGCAACTCCACACCACTTGTTCAGTCATATTTAATTAATTTAGTCTTTTAAAAAATTTAACAATTGAGACAAGAATTGCTAAAAGAAAAACAATTAAACTATTAATAATTAAATAGTAACCGACAATATTTAGTCCGAAGAAAAATGCGAATCCATCTTGTATTATCATTACTGCGATGATCCCTTCAACAATTGCTAAGATACATGCAAGAGCAAAGATGATAAAAGCTGAAAGATATAGATTCTTTGATTTTCTATAAATAAAAAATGCAAATGAATTTACGCAGAGTATGTTTGCTAACAATATTGAAATGATGATTACATTACTAGACATTTTATCCCTCCTAATAGTTAATTCCATTTTTGGTAAAAAATCCCTTTAATATAATCCATACTCATTTAGTTTCAAATTTTTGATTTTAAAAAAGCAATAACCGATTTTAAGTAATTCATACACAAGTCAATAGATAAAGAAAAGGCTCAAAAATTGAGAATGCGTTGATTTCCACTCCAGGATGCTCGCTTTTTGTGGGGGATGCGCTGAGCCTCTTAAAAAATAGGTAGGCATGATAAAACCACGACACCCTGTCGTAATGGATGCATATGACCCACATCCTGTGGGCCTCCTCCGGGGTCACACCCTACCCCGCATCTCCCACAGGAGTCGTGCGCCTTGCGTTTGAATCATTTGAGATATTGGATGGACTCTAATCGAAGCTATCTTAATACTCCTAGTGTTCAAAAACTCTTAAAAAGTGTAAATCTACTTTTATTCTATTTTCACGGTAGCCCCCTAGTTTTCTCTCTAACTAAAATGAATTAAATAAATTGAAAAAATCAAAAATACATCTTAAAATACTGTCTATTAATAGTGTCATTTTCAATTCAAATCTGAATTTCTGCGTTTTATTACATATTTTTAATAAATGATTGAATTCAAAATAACAAAAAGACCAAATCATACTCGATTTGGTCTTCAAATTAATTTTTATATTATTTTTTTGTTCTCTGGAACCACCTTAATACAAGTTTAGAGAAGTTGAGTTCTTATTTAATAGCAGACTTATCCGTTAGGATCGCTTTTAAGTGTAAGATTAATCCTTCATTTTCCGCTGCAGTACCAATTGTAATGCGGATTCCGTTCGGGAATGCACGAATAATATAGCCTTTTGATTCTAGTTGAGTAAAGATTTCTTGGCTATTTGGAACTGGAATGTAAATAAAGTTAGCTTGAGATGGATAGTATTCAACGCCATATGCATCAAAAAATGCAGTGTATTGCTCCATGCCTTTTTTGTTTTGCTGTACGCAATTTTGAATGAATATTTGATCCTCTAATGAAGCTATTGCTGCAACTTGTGCAACCATTGATGTGTTAAATGGTAATCTAGAGATATTAATCTCTTCGATTAGCTTACTATTTCCTACACCATATCCGATACGGAAAGATGCTAGGCCGTATGCTTTTGAAAAAGTACGTAAGACTACTAAATTCTCATATTTATTTAATAATGAGATTGTTTTAGGATAATCAGAAGCAGACACATACTCAAAGTACGCTTCATCCACTACAACAAATGTTGTTGATGGGACATTTTCTAAAAAAGCTGTTAATTGGCGTGTATTAATGTATGTACCTGTAGGGTTATTTGGATTACAAATCCATACAATTTTCGTGTTTTGATCAACTTGTTCAAGCATTTCATCTAAATCATGTACCCCATTTACAAGTGGTACACTTCTAACTTCTGCTCCTTCAATTACTGCGTGATGTGAATATTGCGAGAAAGTTAGTGCAGCTTGTACAATATTATGTTCTTTTGTAAGTAAGGCTCTACTAATCATTTGAATGACTTCATCAGCACCGCTTCCGAAGATTAATTGATTAGGAGCTACTCCAAGAAAACTTGCAACTTTTTCACTTAAAATCTCTGTTGCGCCATCAGGATAAATGGCAAATTTACTGACTACATTTCTTAATTCTTCAAATACTTTAGGAGAACAACCAAACGGATTTTCATTTGAAGCTAGTTTTACAACCTTATCGAGACCATATTCTCTCATGACTACTTCACTAGGTTTTCCTGGTTTATAAGCTTGAAGTGTCAAAATTTGTGGTTTCACATACATGCAAAAATCTCCTTTTCATATTCAAATTTTTTGTATAATGTTGCTAGTTTATCATATTCATATGTCGTTTATCTAGTTTTATCTGCTAGAGTTTTCTAAAAATTAGTTCTATATGCTAGCACTTAAGCAATGTTCCAGAAAGCAGTAGAACTTCCCTTCCAGCTTGCTTTCGCTTTTCATTATGTCTAGTTCCACAAGCTAGCTCTTCGGTAATATTCCATATATCTTTGAAGTGGATAAACCACCATCTCTTCAGATATATGGAGATATTCCCTTCAGAGCTGGGCGAGCTTGTTGCACTTTTCAAATAAAAAGTAGAATCATAAGACTCTACTTTTCTATCCAACTACTCATATAAGCTGGATCCTCATAGGCATGAGCATCCTTCACGACGTAAAGTGGTTTAAATGTATCAATCATAACTGCTAGTTCTAATGTTTCTTTTTTACCAATACTTCCTTCCGTTTTGCCTGGATGAGGTCCATGTGGAATACCAGATGGATGAAGAGTGATTGATTCTTGTTCAATCCCTTTTCTACTCATAAAATTACCTTCTACATAGTAAAGTACTTCGTCACTATTTACATTACTATGAACATACGGTGCAGGAATTGCTTCTGGATGGTAATCGTATAATCTTGGAACAAACGAACAAACGACAAAATTATGTCCTTCAAATGTTTGATGAACAGGAGGTGGCTGGTGAATTCGACCAGTGATTGGTTCAAAATCCTCGATATTAAATGCCCATGGATATAAATACCCATCCCAACCAACTACATCAAATGGATGATGTGTTAATACATGTTTATATAAATTTCCTCTTGCTCTCGTTAATACTGTAAATTCACCTTTTTCATCGAATGTCTCTAATGTTTCAGGTCCTCTAAAATCACGCTCACAAAATGGGCTATGCTCAAGCATTTGTCCATATTCATTACGATAGCGTTTAGGCGTAGTAAGCTGAGAGTTTGACTCTACAATTAATAATTTTGTATCCGAAGTTGGCACAAACTTGTAAATTGTCCCAATCGGAATCATTAAATAATCACCTTTTCGGTAATGAATTGTTCCAAACATCGTTTGAAGTTCACCAGTACCGTAATGTACGAATAACATTTCATCACCTTCACCATTTCGATAAAAGTTTTGACTTTCTTGCGTTACATTACAAACAGCGATTAATAGGTCTGAATTTCCTAATACGTACACTCTTCCTTCTAATGCATCGCCTGTCTTCTCAATATTATTTGTTCTAATATGACGATGTTGTAAAGAGGATTGCTCTTCAAACTCGATATGAAGTGATTTGTAAAATGAAGTTTCACTTACAGATGTAGGCATATGGTGATGATACAAAATAGATTGTGTACCGGAAAATCCTTTTGTCCCCATTACCTGTTCTCTAAATAGAGTTCCGTCTTCTTTTTTAAATTGAATATGCCTTTTTCTTGGTACTTTACCTAAAGTGCGATAATACAATATCTTCCCCTCACTTTCTAACGATATTTCTCAGCGTTCCTAATCCAGTAATATGAAGTTCTACCTCATCACCGTCTTCTAACCATCTATGCTTCTCTTCACCTAGCTCTAAAATGCACCCTGTACCAACAGTTCCTGATCCGATGACATCCCCAGGATATAAGGTGACATTTTTTGATGCATGTGAAATTAATTCTGAAAATGAGTAATAGATAGAAGAAAAATTACCACTAGAAATGACTTTTCCATTGATTGAGGCAGTCATATTCAAATCGTAGCTTTTATTCTTTTTGTATTGTTCAATTTCATCTTTCGTAACAATCCATGGTCCAATTGATGTTGCAAAGTCCTTACCCTTTGATGGGCCTAAACCGACCTTCATTTCATGTGCTTGAAGATCTCTAGCACTCCAGTCATTCATAATTGTGTATCCTAAAATGTATTCATCTGCTTCTTCAACTGAAATATTACTTCCTGTTTTTCCGATAATACAAGCAATTTCTAGTTCATAATCCATTCGCTGACAATTAGAGGGAATAACTACATAATCCTCTGGTCCAATTACCGCTCTATGATTCGTGAAATAGAATACTGGTACTTCATACCATTCAGGAATCATCTCTAAACCTCGTCTTCCTCGAGATGTTTTTACATGTTCTTCAAATGCATAAAAATCACGAATGCTAGACGGCTTTGGCAGTGGTGATCGCAATTCAACAGAAGAAAGTGGAATTCCTTCTCCTGTTAGTTCAGCGATTTCATTTTTATATTCATCATAGTTTTCTAGAATAGATAGTAAATCTGATGGAATTTTGCCATTACTTAACTTATTTAAATCAAGCACTTGGTCGTCTACTAATATTCCTGCTTTTTCTTTTCCTTCATATAAAAATGTAATAAATTTCATAATTCACCTTTTTCTCTCAATCGCAAAAGTGTCTTTAATTGCTTTCGTATATGTGTGACCAGCCAAACGTCCAACTGGATTTAATTTTTCAGTATTGATTTTGCCATTTTCATATAGTTCATCATGAACATGAACATTTACAACTTTACCGATAACTAAGCTACCGGCACCTTTGTTTTCACCAAAATGTAATAACTCAAACAGTTCACATTCTAGTCCTACTAAACTTTCTTTAACTCTTGGAACATTTACTGTTGTACCATCAATTTTTGTCAGTCCAACCATTTCGAATTCATCTATTCCATAAGCAAAATCAGTTGCAGCTTGATTTACTTGTTCGCAAATTTCTTCACTCACAATATTAATGATAAACTCTTTTGTGCTTTCAATATTCTTAAGCGTATCTTTTTTATCACCGTCTGTTCCACGAATCATTGGAGCAAAACAAACGAGCATTGGATCAGCACAAATTGCTGTAAAGAAACTAAAAGGTGCAACATTCGCTACACCTTCAGTATTCTTTGTTGACACAAAAGCAATTGGACGTGGTAAAACTGAACCAATTAATAGCTTATAAGCATCTTGCCATGGTAAAGTATCCGGTCTAATTTCCATTGTGACAACCCCTTATAGATTTCCTCGCATCGCTTGTTCACGTTCAATAGATTCAAATAATGCTTTAAAGTTTCCATCACCGAATCCTTTAGCACCTTTACGTTGAATAATTTCAATAAATAATGTTGGACGATCAACGACTGGACGAGTGAAAATTTGTAATAAGTAGCCTTCATCATCGCGGTCTACTAAAATTTTTAATTCTCTTAGTTTTTCAATATCTTCATCAATTTTACCTACACGTTCTGTTAACATATCATAATATGAATCTGGCGTTTTTAAGAATTCAACACCTAATGCTCTTAGCTTCGTAACAGTATCTACAATGTCTTCAGTTAAAAGAGCTAGATGCTGTACACCAGGTCCATTGTTATAGTCTAAATACTCTTGAATTTGTGATTTACGTTTCCCTTCAGCTGGTTCGTTAATCGGGAATTTGATTCGGCTTCCATTTGTCATAACTTTAGACATTAGTGCTGAATATTCAGTACTGATATCATCATCATCAAAATGAATCATTGATTGGAATCCCATTACATTTTCATAATAAGCAACCCATTCTTCCATTTTTTCAACATTTCCAACAACGTGATCAACTGCAATTAATCCCGTTTCATTTACAGGGATTGTAAATGCACGATCTACATAACCAGGTAAAAATACACCTTTATAGTCTTTTTTCTCAATTAATGTATGAATTGTATCACCGTATGTTCCAATTACAGCTTTTTTCACTGTTCCATACTCATCACTTATCTCAGTAGGAGGCAAGATTTTAATTGCTCCACGACTAACCGCACCTTGATATGCTTTTTCGATATCATCTACAATTAATGCGATATCTTTTACGCCATCACCGTGTTTTTTTACAAATTCAGCAATTTTAGAATCTTCTTTTAAAGTTCCTGTAATCACAAGACGAATACTACCTTGTTTTAAAACATAAGAAACTTTGTCACGTACTTTTGTTTCTAATCCTGAATATGCGACTGGTGTAAAACCAAAAGTGTTCGCAAAAAAATAAGCTGTTTGTTTAGCATTACCCACATACAATTCTAAATGATGTACTTCTTGAACCGGAAAAATATCATAGCTATTTTTTGCTTGTGTTAATTCATTTTGTTTCATTTTGATTTCCTCCTATAAATTACGATTTTTGTGAAGAAAAAAACTATGTACAAACTTCAAGTAAACGCTTACAAAACAAATAAACTACATAAAAAAAACATTTTCATTGTATGATTATTCAAAAGAGTATCATTTATGATGATATGGACATTCCTCCCTTTTCTAACAAACAACCTTTACTACTATATGAATATTTGAATCCATCAATGATACATTTTATATTTTTTTATAGTAGCAACTAATACAAGAAGTTCTACATCTTTTTTGTAATTCCTTCAAAAAAATTAAATTATACGAAATTTCTGTCGTTTTATATTATTCAAAAATGTAACTTTGTTTACAATCTTTAAGCTACAATACTTTATTCTACTTCTTATTTAGTTCATAATATCAATTAGAAATATATGTAAATACATGTAGGAAACGGAGTGAAATAAACATGTTTATTATTCACGGTAGTTCAAGAGAAAACGGTAATACAGAGCAACTGACAAAAATGATTACTGAGGGTATTTCAGTCTCTGAGGTTCAATTACGAACAAAAAACATACGACCAATCAATGATCAAAGACATGCGGAATTTGGTTTTCAACCAGTTGATGATGACTTTGATCATATTTGTAAGGAAATGCTTGAACACGATACGATTATCTTTTCGACTCCTTTATATTGGTACGGTATGAGTGGATATATGAAAAATTATATCGATCGCTGGTCTCAAAGCTTAAGAGATAAAGAATTAAATTTTGCAGAAAAAATGAAAACAAAAAAAATGTATGTCGTTATAGTTGGTGGAGATAATCCAAGTTTAAAGGCATTACCACTCATTTTACAGTTTAAGCATATTTTTGAATTTTTAGGCGCATCATTTGGGGGATATATTCTCGGAAAAGCTAATTCTCCTGGTGATATTAGATTAGATTCAAATACTATTCAACAAGCAAACGCACTAAATTTAAAGCTAAAAAATGAAAATTAAATATGAAATACCCTTGCATATTCGCAAGGGTATTTTTGTTATGTTAGATAAGGTTGTTGAATTCCACTTTAATAAGTTCATTTTCCATGAGAAGTACGATGAGCCTCCTAGGCCCACAACGATGTGTAATTTCAATTAAAATGAAGTATGTTCCCACTCTAATTCGTTCATATGATCTAAAACATAATCTGTGCACATTTTAGGATTAATTGTATCAACATGTGAAATAGCAATCGATGACATTGTCACAGCATATTTAACTGTATCAGCCATACTCATTTGATTCATATAGCCATATCCGATTCCAGCTACAAGTGCATCTCCTGCTCCAGTGACATTCACAACAGATACTCCTTTAGCCTTTAATATGCCTTCTTCTACCCCATTATGATAATAGATTCCTTCCGCATCTAAACTAATAAATACGTTTTTGACACCTTTTTGCCTAAAATATTCACCAGCTTTTCTAACGTCAGAAATCGAAACAATTTCAAATCCACATAATACTTCAGCTTCATGTCGATTTGGTTTAACTGTATGAAAATATTGAATTGTATCCTTTATTTTGCAAGCCTTTGCAGCAGAGACTGGATCAAGAATAAACTTTGTTTCTTGATGAAATTCTGTTAATAAATATTGAAGTGTGCTTGGATTATCTGCATCGACTACCATATAGTCAGCACCTCGAATAACGTCGGCTTTCGAAAGAATAAATTCTTTTGTAAAGTTGTTAGTGATTGTTAAATCTACTACTGCGGAAACCATTTCGCCACTTTCATCTAAAATAGCTAAATATGTTGGAGTAGATTCTCCTTCAATAATCAAGCTTTCACTCATATCCATACTAATTTTTTTAGAGTGTTCTATCATATTCATTCCATTCATATCGTTCCCAACGACTGAAATAAATTTTGTATTTAATCCGATTTTCGCCATATTTTCTGCAATATTTCTGCAAACGCCACCAAATGAAACTTTCACACTACCTGGGTTCGAATCATAAGGGCGATAGTTTTTTTTGGTAAACCCGATAATATCACATATTGAAACCCCAAAAACTAAAATATAAGGGTTATTACTTTTGGTCATACCTTCATTCCTCTCACTTACATAAAAAATTAATTAAATTTAATAATATACATTATTTAAATATACCATAAAACAAATACATTTATTAATACAAATTCTTATATTTTTTTATAATTAATTCTTTTAGCCCTTGACGTATACTATACATGCAGATAAAATATATTCTTGTTTGTTAAATTACGTGGTTCGCAACCCTCCCACGAAAAAAAACTAAGGAGAAATAAAATGAAATTAAAAACGATTGCGATAAACGGCGTTTTTGCTGCTTTATATATAGCAGTTACCTTTTTTGTACAACCATTCGGATTTTCGAATATCCAATTCCGCCTTTCAGAAATATTTAATCACCTAATTGTATTTAATAAAAAATATTTCTTCGGAATTGTTCTAGGTGTTATTCTTGCAAACTTTTTCTTTTCACCAATGGTTGATTATGATTTAATATTTGGAGTCGGACAAACTGTTATCTCATTGTTCATTACAATCATTACTTCAAAATTGATCAAAGGCATCATTCCACGTATGATCGTGAATACAATCGTCTTTACCGCTTCAATGTTCTTAATTGCGATTGAATTAAAATTAGCATTTGGATTACCCTTCCCAATAACATATTTAACAACTGCAATTGGTGAATTTGTTGTTATGGTCATTGGTATCCCTATTATGTATTACCTAAATAAACGTGTTAATTTTGAGAAACTCATTTAACATATAAAAAGAGTTGCCAATCAATCGGCAACTCTTTTTTGTATGTATTTTTTTAAAACTATATTCTTATTTATCTTCTCTTAATATATATTCATTTCCGTCTTGATCATAAAATGAAAACATCGTTCCAAATGGCATTCTTAACATATCGTCAACTTTTACGCCATTATCTTGCATTTGTTTATAAGCTGTTTCAACGTCATTCGTACTGAATAAAACAGTTGGATGTGAAACCTTCTCTGGCTTAAATTGTTCCATTGATGATTTTGAATATAAAACTAGTGTCGTAAATTCGATTTCACTCGGACCAACTTCGATCCACTTTGCATCTGGACCCATTGGCATCTCATGCTTCAATACGAATCCAACTTTATTTATCCAAAAATCCTTCGCAGCTTCTTGATCTTGTACATATACAGTAACTTTACCAATTTTATTAATCATTTAAAATGTGCCCCTTTTTTTAAATTAGTCTGACAAAATTTAGTATATCAAACAGATTTTGACAAAACAATTGCACTAAGTAAAAAGAAAAAACTCAAATTTGATAACCATTAGCATGGTAAATCCAATCTTTTTCTATATAAAAAAAACGACTCAATTTATTGAGTCGTTTCACTAGAACAAAGTATAAAAAAATAGATATTCAGGCTGACTGAGTCGTTTACATAACACGCTTAAACATTTTTTCAAGCTCATACGAACTAAAATGAATAACGATTGGTCGACCATGTGGACATGTAAAAGGATTTGTTGATTTCCTTAGTGATTCTAGCAAACTAAATATTTCATCATTCGTGATAAATTGATTCGCTTTAATTGAAGCTTTACAACTCATCATGATTGCTTTTTCTTCTCGTAGTTTTTTGATATTAATTGTCCCACGTTTTAATAACTCTTGGATCATCTCATCAATTAATGTTTCTTCTTGTCCTTCTGGAAACCAATTTGGATGTTCTCTAATAACGTAGCTATTACTTCCAAAGTTCTCAATAAACAAACCAACTTCTCTAAGTTCATCAGTATATTGATCTAACAGAATAGCTTGTTCTGGAGAAACATCAAATGTAATTGGAATCAATAAGGTCTGTAATTCCGCTGCAATGTCACCAATCTTTTCTTTAAAATATTCATAATAAATTCGTTCTTGTGCAGCATGCTGATCAACTAAATACAACCCATTTTCATTCTGGGCAACAATATACGTCCCATGCATTTGTCCAATCGGATAAAGTGGTGGTAACTGATCGACCGATTGTTCTTCTTTATCAAGCTCATTGTCAATGAAGACAGTAGTTTCAACAGTGTTACTTTTTAACTCTTCGCGATTATGATCGATATTATCGTTTTCATTTGAATAAAACGATTTAAAATATTGGCTTTCATAATCAACTTGATTTTCTGATTCAATGAAATCATTTGTTTCATGACTATTTGATGTTTCTTCAAATATCTTTTCTGATTGCTGGTTTAAACGATTCATAGAATCATTTTGCAATGAAAACGGCAAGCTCTTTTCAACATCATCTTTCGTTGTATGTTCAAACGAAAATGTAGATTGCTCACTTAAAACCTTTGCTTTCGGTGCTGATCTTGTTATTTCTGGAATTAATGATCTACTTCTAAATACTTTTTGGATACTTTCTCTGATTAATGTATACAACTGCTCTTCCTTGCTAAAACGTACTTCTTGCTTTGTAGGATGGACGTTTACATCAACCAATTGAGGATCCATTTTGATAAATAGTGCTACAATAGGAAATCTACCAATTGGAAGTAATGTGTGGTAGCCTTCCGAAATTGATTTATTTACTCCATAATGTTTAACGTAGCGACCATTTACATAAATCGATAAATAGTTTCTTGATGCTCGAGTAAATTCAGGCATTGATAAATAGCCATCTACTTGAAAATCTAATGATTCGGCTTCAAAGTGAACCATGTTTTTAGCAATTTGCAGGCCGTATAATGACGCTAAGATTTGCTTTGCATCTCCATTCCCATTACTTCTAAACATGTATTTATCATTATGCTTTAAATCAATTGCAATAGATGGATTAGCTAGAGCAAGTCTATAAACTACATCAGTCACATTACTTAATTCCGTTTGGACTGTTCGCATATATTTCAAACGAGCAGGTGTATTAAAAAATAAATTAGAAACATCTATACTTGTCCCTGTCGATTTAGCAATTTCTTTTTGAGATTGTAAAATACCACCTTTAAGAACCGTTTCAATACCTGGACCATCAGTTGTTGATGTTTTAACTGTCACATAACTTACTGATGCAATACTCGGTAATGCTTCTCCACGAAATCCTAGTGTTCGAATTCGAAAGAGGTCATTTTCATTTTTTATTTTACTAGTCGCATGACGTTCAAAAGCGAGAATGCTATCTTCTTTTGACATCCCTTCTCCATTATCACTAATGAAAATTCTCGAGAGTCCACCGTCATTTATTTCTATTGAAATGCGTGTACTTTTTGCATCAATCGAATTTTCAAGCAATTCCTTCACAACAGATGCAGGTCGCTCAACTACTTCACCTGCTGCAATTTGATTGGCAAGGATTTCATCCAACTTTTTAATTTTAGACATTCGCTTCCTCCTTTCCAAAATAAAAAGAAAGGCCCACTTGCGGCCTTGGCTATTATTTCTTTACTTCTTTTTGTAGTTCATATAATAAATTAAATGCTTCCATTGGATTCAATTCTAATAAATTTACTTTTTTCAACTGATCAATGACAGGATGATCTTTTTTCAATTCTTTCTTCGGTTTTTCTACATCAAAAAAGCTTAACTGTGCATTAGAATCATCATTCAATTCCTCAGGAGTTTCAATTTTTTGATTATCTTCTCTCACTATTTCACTAGAAAAATTAACTTGTTTTTCGGATTCTTCAGTTTTAAACGGTCTCTCATTTGATTCTAAGTCTTTTAATAGCTCCTTAGCTCTAGAGATGACATCTTTAGGCAGATTTGCAAGTTCGGCAACATGAATTCCATAGCTTTGATCTGCAGCCCCTTCAAATATTTTATGAAGGAATAAAACTTTCCCATCTTGTTCTTTGGCAGCAACATGTATATTTTTTAAATGTACTAATTGTTCTGCTAATACAGTTAGCTCATGATAATGAGTCGAGAATAGAGTTTTCGCACCAATGTGATCATGAATATATTCAATCATCGATTGCGCTAACGCCATTCCATCATAAGTTGATGTACCTCTTCCAATCTCGTCAAATAATATTAAACTATTTTCAGTCGCATTTGTAATGGCAAAGTTTGCTTCTAACATTTCAACCATAAATGTACTTTGACCTGAAATTAAATCATCCGCTGCACCAATACGTGTAAATATTTGATCAAAGATCGGTAATTTTGCAGACTCAACAGGTACAAAACATCCAATTTGGGCCATGATGCTAATAACTGCAACTTGTTTCATATACGTACTTTTACCAGCCATGTTTGGCCCAGTGATTAATAATTGATGTGTTAATTCATCTAAGTTTGTATCATTTGGAATATATTCAGTATCGGATAATACGCGTTCTACAACAGGATGACGCCCATTTGTAACCATATATTCACGTTTAATTGTAAATGTCGGTTTTACATATCCATATTTTCCACTAATGACTGAAAAACTTTGTAAAACATCTATTTGGCTAATAACTTGTCCTAGTTTTTGAAGTCTTGTTAAATATTGCTTTACTTGCTCACGAATCGAGATAAATAATTCGTATTCCAAACCAATCATTTTCTCTTCTGCTTCAAGAATTAATGTTTCTTTTTCTTTTAATTCTTCTGTTATAAACCGTTCAGCATTAGCTAGTGTTTGCTTGCGCTCATATCGACCTTCTGGAAGCTGTGACAGATTAGACCTTGTTACTTCAATAAAATAACCAAATATCCGATTGTAGCCTATTTTAAGGGACTTTATTCCCGTAATGTCTCGCTCACGTTGTTCTAGCTCCATTAGCCAGTTTTTACCATTCTTACTAACAAAACGATATTCATCAAGCGTTTTATGATAACCATCTTTGATAATGTTACCTTCTTTAATCGATAAAGGTGCATCTTCTACTATTGATGATTCTAAAATCTCCTCTAGTTCATCACAAGTGTCGATTTGATTAAGTAACGAATGAATTTCATCATGATCAATCATTTTTAATGTTTCTTTGATCGCTGGAATATTTTGAAGTGAACGTTTCAGTTGTAATAAATCTCTCGCATTCACGTTACCAAATGAAACCTTTCCAGCTAATCTTTCTAAATCATAAACGCCTTTTAATAATTCTTTTATATCTTCACGTACAAAGTAATTTTCATTAAAAAGTTCAACAAGCGTTAAGCGTTTTTCTATTTGTTTAACATCTACCAAAGGTCTTTGAATCCACTTTTTAAGCAAACGTCCACCCATTGCCGTTTTTGTTTCATCTAATAACCAATTCAATGAGCCTTGTTTATTTTTTGAACGTTGCGTTTCAACTAATTCTAGATTTCTCATTGAATACATATCCATATTTAAAAAGTCATGTTGGTGGATGACAATGATTGGTTGTAAATGAGAAAGCGTACGTTTTTGCGTTTTTGATAAATAGTTTAATAATCTTGCCACTGCTTTTTGAAGTTCAACTCGTTCAATTGTTTTGACTACATTTGTAAACTCCTCAGTTAACGAATCATTTGTTTCAATTGACACCGTAATTGAAAAACTTTTTTCAAGTGTTTGAATGGCCTTCGTAGAAAAATGATCGGCAACCACGACTTCTTTCGTACCAGTAGCAGCAATCTTTAATACCGCCTCATCTAATGACCCTTTTAATAACATTGCATTTCCTTCACCAGTCGTAAGGTCAATCCAAACTAACCCATAAGATGTAGGTGTAAATTCCATCAACGAGGAAATATAATGATTTTGTTTTTCTTCAATTGTTCGTCCTTCCATTTGAGTGCCCGGTGTAATTAGTTGAACAACCTCACGTCGAACAACTCCTTTTGCAACTGATGGATCTTCTACTTGCTCACAAATTGCTACTTTATATCCTTTTTCTACTAATTGTTCTATATAACCAGCTGCAGAGTGATATGGTACTCCACACATCGGTATTTTCTCTTCCGAACCACCTGCACGTCCAGTCAAAGTAATTTCTAATACTCTGGATGCTTTAATTGCATCTTCAAAAAACATTTCATAAAAATCACCAAGTCTAAAAAATAAAAAAGCATCTTGGTAATGTTTCTTTATATTTAAATATTGCTCTATCATAGGCGTATAAGTTGCCATACTATACTATCCTCTCCATCAAAACATTCTTTGCATATTATATCACATTTTGACGAAGGCTTTTTGAATACTTACTCGTATTATTAAATGTTTCTTTTATTTTGAGCAACAAAAAAGCTAGGAAGTGTCACCTTCCTAGCCTTGTTTATTCTTCTTCACCATCTAAAATAAAATCTGGATCTAACTCTTCAAACTCATCATCTAATTCATAGAAATCCTCACCGTCATATGCACCATCTGGAGCTACGACAACAACTACTTTCGTTTCGCCTACTACTTCAACTAATACCTCTTTTTCAACAGTTACGATAAAGCGATTGCCATTTGGTGAGATAACTGCATCTAAACAATTTGGGTGCTTTAATGATTTTGCAATTACTTCACAATCTTCTCCAGTATAATTATCATCTCTGTACTTTAATTTCACCAGTTCATGATATTTTACTGATTCTTGTACAACCTCAGTTCTCGTATTGTCACTATAGGAGTACCAAATATTGATATCATATTTACCCGATACCTCTACTCCTTCTTTCACTTTTTTAGCATCATATACATGATTAATAACCCAGCAGCCTAGTATACTTGATGGTGTATGACTTGGTGTGATTGTATGAGTGCTTCTATTGTATTTCTTGCCTTTTCCTACGACTGCCTTCGTTATGATCTCTCTGTATTCAGACATAGGTGTGACCCTCCTCGTTCCATTTTCATTTCATTCTATGCGTGACATTAGCGGAATGTGTTAATGACATGAAAATTCTTTTATACAAGTTAAAAAAACATGTGATGATAAATTGTATGACGAGTGCCCAATAAAGTTGACTGTTTATTAAAGAAATTAAAAAATAATCATAAAAAATTATGATGAAACCGTATCATACCTATGTTTTAAACAGATTTTAAAAAGCATATTTCGAAGTGTTTTTAAGAAACACTGTAAAGTAAAATAACTCGACAAGGAAGTCATCGGATGTAGAAATGTCAGAGGAGATTTTTCCAAGTGTATTCCACCAATTTATTGAATATGAAGGAACAATATAGCACTTGGAAGAGAATAAGAGAGGATATTTCTTAAAAGAGGTAAACAAAAAAGACACAATGGCAATTTAATTTAGATTGCACGTTGTGTCTTTTTATTAATGACTGCAGCTATCTGTTGAGCAGCCTGAACCTGCATTGCTTGCAATTTTTGATCCAGTTTCACCACTTAATAAGTTTCCACCAGTAGTTTTAATAATTTCATCTGTTACACCGTTTGAAATTGTGTGTGCAATTAGTTGAAGTAAGTCATTTACTTCTACTTGAGAAGATTGAAATTCTTGAACGATCGGAATTGATTCTAATTGTTCATTAAGCTCATCAAGCTCTTGTTCCACTTTTTTCAATGCTTCTTTCTTGCCCCAATGTTCAAGATTTACTGCTTGTTTTTGTAAAGATTTAATTTGTTCTATATGTGTTTTAACAGTTTGGCTTTCATTAATTTGAGCTTCAGCTCGTTTAAAAAAGTCTACTTCTTCTGTTTCAGAAATCATTACAGCTAATTCTTTTGCACGTGCAACGATATCTTCTTTTGTAAATTTTCCCATTATCTCACCTCTACTGGTTCTTCTACTGATTCTTCGACTAATTCACCGTCTAATGACCATGTTTTAGCATTTGTAACTTTAACTTTTACGATTTGACCAACAATTGATTTTGGACCTTTGAAATTAACAAGTTTATTGTAAGGAGAATATCCTGCAAGTACATCAGGGTTTTTCTTACTTTCACCCTCAACTAATACTTCAAGAATTTGACCTTCGAATCGCTTATTAAACTCATTTGCTTTTTGATTAACAACAGCATTTAAACGTTGTAAACGTTCTTTTTTCACATGCTCTGGTACATTATCAATCATTTTCGCAGCAGGAGTACCTTCACGCGGTGAATAAATAAACGTGAATGCTAAATCGAAACCAACTTCTTCATATAAAGTCATTGTTTCTTCAAATTGTTCATCAGTTTCATTTGGAAATCCTACAATGATATCTGTTGTAAATGAGATATTTGGCATTGCAGTTTTTAACTTTTTCACTAAACCAAGATAATGTTCACGATCATATTTACGTGACATTAGTTTAAGTACCTCTGAACTTCCTGATTGAACTGGTAAATGAATATGTGGCATTAAATTGCCACCTTTAGCTAATACTTCAATTAAATGATCATCAAAATCACGAGGATGACTTGTCGTAAAGCGAACACGAGGAATACCAATTTTACGGATTTCATCCATTAAATGGCCAAGTCCGTATTTCCCATCCTCAATGTCTTTACCATATGCATTAACATTTTGCCCTAAAAGTGTTACTTCTTTGTATCCTAAACGAGCAAGTTCACGTACTTCATTAATGATATCCTCTGGTTTACGACTACGCTCTTTACCGCGCGTATAAGGTACGATACAGTACGTACAAAACTTGTCACAACCATACATAATATTAACCCACGCTTTTATTTCACCACGACGAACTTTTGGAAGGTTCTCAATTACATCCCCTTCTTTTGACCATACTTCAATAACCATTTCTTTACTAAACATAG
>NZ_JBALMS010000081.1:30617-31064 GCF_036962205.1 Bacillus sp. JJ664
TCTCCAAATACTTTATTTTCAGCATTTTCACGAATCGCACAAGTATTTAAAAGAATAATATCTGCATCCTCCACAGAAGTTGCAACTTCATAACCCATTGTTGTAAAGATACCGGCCATAACTTCTGTATCATGCTCATTCATTTGACATCCGTATGTACGAATTAAAAACTTTTTACCAGCACCTGAATTTCTCATTTCCTCTGGTATTTCAAAGCCTCTATCATACATTACTTCTTCCTTACCACGACGTTTTGCATCAGCTAAGGAAGGAGCTTGATAAACTTTTTCAAAGTACTTACTATAATCTTTATCAGTTTTATCTTTCGAATTATTTATATTAGTGCCTTGAAGGCGTTGTTGTTCATTCATTTAACAATCTCCTTTCATCGCAACATTACACATTACTCTAGTATATAACGTTATTCTACAATATACAATCTAGGTT
>NZ_JBALMS010000082.1:0-11462 GCF_036962205.1 Bacillus sp. JJ664
TTATTATCCCTTTTAAATATTTTTATTTGTTTAATCTATCCAATTCAAATTAGTGATAGTATGGCAATCACATTTAGTATTTTATTAATGTACTCAGCTATTTTATATGGTGGTAGAGTTATTGGGATCATCGTTATATTTGCTAAACCTTTATTTATGTATTTACTTTATGATATCTCAGTATTGAAATGCTTTCCGTTTGAACTCATTTCATGTATTTTACCATTGATTGTATCGCCACAATGGGTGAGTTTTTCAAGACGTAAAAAATTTGCTTTAAGTATATTAATGCCAATTTTATATGCAATCTGTATTATTTGTTTGTTGTATTATGAAGCTACAGTTAATGGAGTAAAAGAATATCAATCAGAACAAACAATCCTTTCAGTTTGTATATTTTTTACTGTTTTAACGATTACGATGTTATTCCATGTGTATTTAAGAGAGTTTTTATTTGAAAACGCAGAAATTCGAGTTCAAATGCAAAAATCTGAGAAATTAAATATGGTAAGTGAACTTGCGGCAAGTGTAGCACATGAGGTTCGAAATCCATTAACCGTTGTAAGAGGATTTATACAATTAATTGAAAATCAAGAGAGTGGCACAAATAGAGAATATATGAAGCTTGTCTTAACAGAATTAGACCGAGCAGAAAATATTATTTCCGATTATTTAAATCTTGCAAGACCTCAAATCGAAGAGAAAAAAATTATTAACATGACTGAGCAGCTAAATGAAGTGACAACCTTAATGTCTACGTATGCTTCACTACAAGGTGCATTTCTACAAGTTAATGTGACAGAAAAAATGTTTACGATTGGTGATAGAGCAAAGATTAAACAAGCCATTATTAATATATTAAAAAATGGAGTAGAAGCAATAAAGGAAACAAAAGGATATATTAAAATTGAAGCAAGCATAGAAAAAATGAGAGATCGTGAATATATCCGGATTGTAGTGAAAGACAATGGAGTTGGAATGTCGAGAGGTCAATTAGATCGATTAGGTCAACCATTTTACTCTTTAAAAGAAAAAGGAACAGGTCTGGGGTTAATGGTAACCTTCAGTATCATTGAAGCACATAAAGGTACAATAGAATATTTAAGTGAAGAAGGAAAAGGTACAGAAGTACATATTTTATTACCAGCCTATCATATGGAAGAAGAGAATACTGAGGAATTATAGAGATGGATGTAGACAAAGTATAAAAAATAAGAGATTCAGACTGATTGACAACGTTTGTCTTTCGAGGCTCAGGAGCCCGATGAGGAGCGGAGTTACCTATGACGGTAATGAGCACCACAAGAAAGCGAGCGTTTGGCAGTCTGAGAGAAGGAGCTCCTTCTCTCAGTGTGTAAACTAAGTACAAAAATTAGTTTACTAGACTGAGACTAGGAAATCCTTCTCTTTTTTATTTATTTAATTGCTTTTGGTTTGATAAAAAAGGATTTTAAAGAGCTTTTCCAATCTTTATCTTTCGAAGCAGCTACCATTTTTTTAGTTTCTTGCATTTCTCTGATCATTCTCATCAGTTGTGCATCACGGCTAACTTCTCTTACTTGTATCTCTTCAAACATTTGTTCAAGTTTTTCATCTTTTTCTTCAATAACCGATGCAAGTTCTTGAAGTTCTTCGCTTTTTTCTTCTACTGAATGCAGTATCTTTTCAAGCTTTTGATCTTTCAATAGATTTTGTTGAATTAACGTCTGATTTTGTTGCAATATCAACTCATTTTGGTTAGCTAAATTTGATATTTGAGACATGAATTCTTCAAACATAATTTGATTAGAGTCAGGTACTGCATGTAAATCAACTAATTTATGCGAATCTGCTTGAATATCAATTTGTTCTAAATTTGTCTTATTCATAGCAGTTTCAAACGAATGATGTATCGTTTCGTTATGAACGGTATTGTACTCACTAGTTATATCTAATTGCTCCATTGAATTCTGTAATTGTTCCTGGTGAACTTCTTTTTGTTCAACCAGATTATTCGAAGACATTTGATGAACAACTTCTTCATTACTTGAAGAAATCGAAACGATATCCTTGGAGACTTCTTCACTAGTTTTAGTCGTTTGTAAATCTGCAACAAGTTCTTCATGAATAGAAGGTAGGTCGGTTTGATCAGTGGATTCAAAATGATTCGAATGAACCTCGTTTTGCACAGCGATGTTAAGGATGCTAGATGATTCTTCAAGTTGATCCTCGATATGTTCAACTTCAACATTGTTATTATGTAAGGATTCATCGTTTGAATTAGCGGATTCATTATTGTTTAAAGAAACTTCAGTTTTGCTAATCACTTCATTTGTATATGTGGAATCCTCAATTTGCTCAGTAAGATCAATATTATTTGATACTGTTTCAAAGTGAACAGTTCCATCAATAGATTGCTGAGTTGAAGGAACTTCTTCATATGTCATTTCTGCATTTTGTATGTGATTGTATAATGCGTTTTGTACGGCCAAAGGAAGATTTTGATGTTTGTCATAGCTCTCTAGTACTAATTGAATCAGTCTATAATCTTTTACTGAGTACATGCGTGTATTTTGATTTTTAGTAAACTGATAAGCTTCTTTTTCTAATTGTTTACTGATTTCTCTCACTAGAGATTTACCAATTTTTAGCTTTTTAGAAATGTCCTTACTTGTTAAAATTACTGACATTTGTAATCCTCCTGAAAAATATGTGTTTTAAGAAGATTCAATAAACAGTTAAAATTTTCCTACTAATCCGATTTAAAATAATTCTACAATCTTTAACAAAGTATTAACGTTTCTTAAAATTTGAATCAGTTAATGGTGAAAAAAAGAGAATATTAGAATGAAATTGAAAAAAAGTAGGTTTAATAGTATGATGACAAGAATTTTCAAAGAGAAAATGGGGATGCGTAATAAGTAATAAAAAAAGAGAGTGAAAGTGAAACGATAAGGATTTTAATCGAGGGTGAAGAGAATAAAAGAACACGAGGGAAAACAATGAAAGAGCAAGACAACAAGCCTTATATTCTAAGACGATTTTTATGTACTGTTGTGGATAAAGATGACTTTATTAATATCAAAATTAGAGTTTCACCAAATAGGGGATATATAATGATGGACTTAAACAGAAGGGGTTATTGCTTTTTTATGATTGTTATATTTTAAATAGTATTTTTTGAATGTACTGATGATCTAGAATTTGATTGGAACGGAAAACTGCTTGACTCCTATGGGAATAGCGGGAAGGTTGAGACCCCGGAGGCCTGCCGAGGAGGCTCAGCTCTCGCCCCATGAAAATCGAGCAGACTATTGTGGAAATCAACGCAATCATTTTAAAAAAAGAAGCGCCTCATATCAAAGTAAATGATGAGACAACCTCTTTTTTAATGAAACTAAACTCACTTAGAAAGCATTAACGACTATTTTGTCTTTTTTGATTTCTCTAATCCAGCTTCCTGTAATAAAGCTTTCTGAGCTTGTCCTTTTTTTCCAAGATAATTATGTTTAGCACCAAAGTACAAAATAAATAAAAATGATGCTATATTAACGACTGCATCAATCAGCTCATTGTTAAGAAATTCAAAACCAAAGGACTTTAATAATAATTGAAGTGAAACTAGAAAACCAGCAATATAACGTAATATATCATCTACATTATTATTTTCAAACATATTAATCACCTCCTATTACTACCTTATGTAAGGCTTGTACAATTGGTGAAAAAATATCATTCATTTCTATTAAATAGTCAGGAATTCCGATTGAATTAGAAGTGATTTAGTCATTTTCCTTTAAGATGAGTAAAGAATCATTAATCTATCAAACTTTTATTTATAATTCTATTAAAAAAGTACCAAAATAAACCGATTATTTAAGTGAATAGTATCTATTAATTGTATTTACTATTTTCAAATGGAATTGTTAGGATGAATGGTTTATATTATAAAAATTCAATTTGCACTAGTATTTATAAATAAATTCAAGTAAAGGGAAGGTTGACTGTCATGGAACAAAATCATGGAATTTTAATGGACAGCGGTACAAATGAATTAGAAATCGTAGAATTTACAATTGGCCAAAGTAAATTTGGGATTAATGTAATAAAAGTACGTGAAATCATTAATCCATTGCCAATTACACCAGTGCCAAGATCTCATCCAAATGTTGAGGGGATTATTGAGTTAAGAGGTGAAGTCTTACCTGTTATTAATGTGGCGGATGCGATCGGTTTTCCTCCATCAACTGAGCCAGCGTATGATAAGTATATCGTTACAGAGTTTAATAAAACGAAAATGGTATTCCATGTTCATACTGTTTCTCAAATTCACCGTATTTCATGGGCTCAAATTGAAAAGCCAAATGAAATGTATCAAGGTTTAGAAACGCAAATTACTGGAGTTGTAAAACATAAAGGTGAAATGATTCTTTTATTAGATTTCGAGAAAATGGTAGTTGAAATAAATGAAGAAACTGCTATTTCTAAGAAAAAATTAAATCATTTAGATCAAAGAGAAGTATCTAAGAAGCCTATTTATATAGCTGAAGATTCACCTTTACTACGTACTTTAATTAAAGATACTTTAAAAGAAGCTGGTTACGTAAATACAGTATTCTTTGAAAATGGTAAAGATCTTTTTGAAGATATTTCAAGTAATATTAACAGTGGTATGAAAGTAACTGATTTTGTTAAGTTAATTATTACTGATATCGAGATGCCACAAATGGATGGACATCACTTAACAAGAAAAATCAGAGAAGATAAAGTTTTAAGTGAATTACCGATTATCATTTTCTCTTCATTAATTACAGACAGCTTAAAACATAAAGGTGATCAAGTAGGTGCAACAGCGCAAGTAAGTAAACCGGAAATAGGTGAACTTGTACAATTAATTGATAAGCATATCCTATAAATAAAAATGGGAATCAATATAGAACCTATTATTTAGGTATATATTGGATTCCCATTTGATATATTTATTTAGTTTGTAACTAGGCAATCAAAGCATGTTACTTATCAAGTTTGCCTTTGTTTTTACGTATTGGTTCACTTGGAAATGTAAACGTCGAATTACTTAAAAATGCTGAAGGTCTGAATGGTTGCCCGGGGGTATTTCTTCGATGGTTATATCCAATCTTCAAATCGCTATTCGTTTTAACCTTTACGATGCCTAAGTAATGATGCAGAATTTTTTTAGCATAGCTTAAAGACATAGATACTTTTGGGTTTCGATGTGAATTTTCTAATACGCCTAAGTGTGGAAGAAGTTTAAAATCTTCTTTTAAAGGTGGGATATGAAAGAAAAAATCTCCACATGCAATTAATACATCAGATTGTTGTTTACTTGACCTGGGGTTATTTGAAAAATGCAATCCTACTTTCTTAGCAATCCCTTTTTCAATCAGCTTAAGTATAGCTTGTCTTTTTAATGAATAAAGTTCACTAGGATCTAAAGCAGTCTTAGCATGCTTATTTACAACAAATATTGCCTGAAATATTTCTTCATTTGAATAAACTGGTTTATTCAGGCTTGGTTCTTTCGGTTTCATGCTTCTGTATAACCTCCAATTAATAAATATGTTTATATTATATCCTTAGATTAGATTTTTTCAAAATTTATCAAGAAATGTTTTGATGAATAAAAATAAAGCTAACCGTAACAGTATTCGAAACGATTAGCATTTTACCTTTATTTGTACGTCATTTATTTATTAATATGGATATGCGCCTATATTACCAGGTACGTTACCGGGTAAGTATGCATTTGAGTTAATTGGTAGTGGATATGGTTGTTGATATTGTGGGAATCCTCCTCCATAAGGTGGGAATTGTCCGTAAGGTGGGCACCCTCCATATGGTGAGCATGGATAATATGGTGGTCTAAAAGCTAATGCACCTAAAGCAAAACCTCCAGCTAATCCTCCGAGCAGAGGTAAAAGTGGGAAAAATGGGACGAAACGCTGTTCGTTTCGGTTATAATAGTATGCTGGAGCATGACCATTTCTATATAGGTAGTGCTGATCAATATGTGGAAAATGTTGATTATACAAGTCTTAACCTCCTCTCAAGTCTTCGTTAACAGTGTATGGAGTTTGTCACGAACTTGAGCAAGTACCCAAAAAATTAGGTAACCAACCTAGGTAAAACTATTTATATATATTTCGCCTAAGTTGAAATACCTATTTTCACATGATAGTAAATGGAATATAGTAAGGATATAGAATAGGAAAAATGACATCATTTGAGATATTTCATCAGGATTCTTTAAATTTTTAAAAAAAGGATGCATATGATGGACACTTCTGTAAAAACAAATAAAATTCAAAATTTAGATCAAACAATGATTAACGCTTTACTAACATCAATAAATGATCTTCTTTTCATCATGAAAGTAGAAGGAGATAATTTTTTATATCATTATGCAAATGATCAAGCTATAAAACACGCAGACCTTTTTAATAGAAATTTTATTGGAAACGCCATCCAAGATGTCATGCCAAATGAAATTGCAAAGAAGCTTATTGAAAGCTATCAAATTACAAAAAGGTCAAAACAAGCTTTATGGTATAACGATCAGTTAATAATTGAAGGTAAAAAATTATATTTTGAAACAGTATTATCACCAATATTAGATGAATATGACCAATGTACATTTATAGTCAGCGTAACGAGAGACGTTACATTGTGGACTGAAGAAACAAATGAAAAACTAGAAAATGAATTAAGATACCGCTCCTTATTTGAGCATAATCTTGATAGTATTCTCATGCTTGATAGTAATGGATATATAAAACAAACAAACCTGTCAACATACCATGTCTTGGGATATCGAGATAAAGAACTAAAAGGAAGACATATTTCTAGTTTAATCGATCGTAAAGACTCTGATGAACTTGATAGAGTACTTACCTCAACTTTACTAGGTGTATCTACTGAAATTAAAAATACAGTCCTTGTAAATAAAAATGGCCATTACTTAAAAAGCCACATCAAATGTATCCCAATTATGTTAGATGACGAAATTAAAGGGATTTATTTAATTATTAGAGATACAACATCTGTAAATGAAAAAGAGAATTATTTATTCTTCTTATCACAAAGAGATCAACTGACTGGTTATTACAAGCGAGATATGTATACAAGTCTCATGAATCAAACAATACATGATAGTGAGATATTAAATAGCGGTGTTGCATTATTAATTGTAAATATAGATCGTCTTAAAATTTTTAATGAATCATACGGATATGAAATTGGCGATTTTATTATTGAAATAGTTTCAAAAAGAATCACATCAATTGTTGTAAAAACGACTGATAAAAGTTGTCCGCTAATTCGTCACAGCGGTGATGAATTTATGATTATTTACGAAACGAAGTCAAAAGAAAAAATAAAAAAGTTAGCTGAACGTATAATCGAAGGAATTAAAGTACCAATTAAAATACCGACTTATGATGAAAAACTAATTATTTCATCTACGATAGGGATTAGTTCTTATCCAAAGGATGGGAATTCTAGTGATATTTTATTAAGGAATGCTGAAAGGGCTTTACTAGCATGTAAAGAGAATGAACGTGGATCTTACTCTTTCTACGATAAAGCTTATTCTACGATTACTCAAAAGAAATTAAATCTAGAAAACTTATTAAGACAATCACTTGAAAAAGATGAATTAGAAATTGTATATCAACCACAAATATCATTACATGATCAAACATTGATTGGTCTTGAGGCCCTGCTTAGATGGAAGCATGATAAATTAGGTTATATCCCACCAAGTGAGTTTATCCCTATTGCTGAGCAATCACATTTGATTATTGATATAGGGAATTGGGTATTTAAACAAGTTGCTAAACAAATCAAAGTTTGGCTAGATCAAGGATTTGATGTTAAAAAAGTAGCTGTTAACTTATCTGCAAAACAATTTTATACTGGTGAAATCGAACAACATATTTCAGAATGTTTGAAAATTTATGATATTCCTGGAGAACTTTTATCGGTTGAGATTACAGAGAGTTCAATGGTAAACCGTGAACAAACTGCATCAATTTTACAAAAGCTCAAAAACTTAAAAATTAAAATCGCGGTTGATGATTTTGGAACAGGTTACTCTTCATTAAGCTATTTAAAAGATTTTCCTGTAGATATGTTGAAAATTGATAGAAGCTTTATTCAATCAGTTGTTCAAGATAATCGAAACGCAGCCATCGTAACAACAATCATTAGCCTAGCACATTCTTTAGGTATTGATGTCATTGCTGAAGGTGTAGAAACAATTGAGCAAATCGAATTTTTGAAGAAAAAACATTGCTTAAAAGCTCAAGGTTATTATTTTAGTAAACCAGTAACGCCGAGAGAGATTGAACAAGAATATTATTAATTAAAAAGGGCGTATTAAGATGAACTGTCTTAATGCGCTCTTTTTAATTCGATTGAGACTATTTCAGGAGGAGTTAAAAATCGAAATGGTAGTTTGGTTGTACCTATTCCATTCGATACGACTAAATACCGTTCAAATTGATTAGACAGATGATATAGTCCGCGATTGTATTTTTTAGCATATGGGGGCATCAGAAAGGACTGGAAAAAAGGTACATATAACTGACCACCGTGGCTATGTCCTGAAAGCTGTAAATTGATGGGGAAGTTTTTTGTTATTGCTGCGATATCAGGTTCATGTGCAAGAACAATTGTATACGAGTCTTTTTGTATGCTATTTAGTATTTTTGTATATGCTTTATTTCCTAACATATAATCATCAAGACCTATAAAAGAAATCTTTTCATTTTGAACATAAAATGTCTTTTCTTCGTTTTTTAATAAGATAAATTCGCTACTCTTTAAGAGCGCTTCATATTGTTCGGTAAAATAGCCACCATGATCGTGATTACCATAGACTGCTAATTTTCCTCGTGTTGCTTTCATTTCTTTTAATAACGATAACACTTCTTTCTGATAAGTAAATTTTCGTATATCGCTTATTAAATCTCCCGTAAACACGATAAAATCTGGCTTAATTTTATTAACCTTCGTAACAATCTTTCTTAATTGATCTATGTCTTTTTTATGACTTAAGTGTGTATCTGAGATTTGAACTATTTTGATTGTGAATTCATGTTTTAGTTTATGAGAAATCGTATAATGCTTTGTTAACAAAACATTCGGTTCTATAAAAATTCCATAACTGCACAAACAAATACATATCAAGAAAATCTTTACAGTTTTACTTAACAATTTACCACTACCTCTTTCAATAGAAAAATAAGCTACTTATTATATTAAATAGTTTAATAGTTAAAAATATTCTCAAAATTAATAAATGTTGATACACTAGAGAAAAGAGATAGGAGGAACTATATTGAAGAATAAAGTTGTCATTGTTACTGGTGGCTCAAGTGGTATGGGAAAAGCGATGGCCACACGCTTTGCGAAAGATGGCGCAAATGTTGTTATTGCTGGAAGAGATCTAGACCGTTTAACTGTAGCTAAAAGTGAGATTGAACAATTTGACGGACAAGTTTTACCTGTCGTAATGGATGTAAGAGAACCAGATTTAGTTAAAAAAATGGTAAATGAAGTTGATACAGCGTTTGGTAGAATTGATTTTTTAGTAAATAATGCAGCGGGGAACTTTATTTGCCCAGCAGAAGACTTATCAATCAATGGCTGGAACTCTGTGATAAATATCGTATTAAATGGAACTTTTTACTGTAGCTCAGAAGTAGGTAAATATATGATTCAAAAAGGTATTAAAGGCGCAATGACAAATATTATTGCAACTTACGCTTGGGACGCAGGTCCTGGGGTCATTCATTCAGCTTCAGCTAAAGCGGGTGTTTTAGCAATGACAAGAACACTTGCCGTAGAATGGGGTAGAAAATACGGTATTAGAGTTAATGCAATTGCACCTGGACCAATTGAAAGAACTGGAGGTGCAGAAAAGCTATGGGTTTCCGAAGAAATAGCAAAAAGAACAATCAATAGTGTACCATTAGGACGACTTGGTACACCTGAGGAGATTGCAGGGCTAGCAGCATATTTATTTTCAGATGAGGCTGGCTTTATTAATGGTTCATGTTTTACAATGGATGGAGGTCAGTCATTACATCAATATCCTTTCTAAAAAGGAGGTAGTTTATGGATCCTTTAGATGTAATCAGTAATTTAGATAAAGTCATTCCTTACTATCAGCCGATTTATGGTGCTGATACACAAAGTTGTGTAGGAATTGAAGTCGTAGGAAGAATGAATTTAGATAATATACATAGTCTAGAATTTTTCTTTGCTAATGATTTAGTTCCAGATGATTATCTACTTGAAGTAGACAATCATATATTAATTCAATCTCTAGAAGAAGCTGTTCGATCTAATTTTAATGGTAGTATTTTCATTAACCGTCATCCTTCAGCTTTATTAACTGATGATCCAGAAAGCTTGCTATCGATTTTCCAAACATATGAAGCAAAAGGGATCAAGTTAAGTAATATTGTGATTATTTTACAACATCAGTTATTCTACGGTTTTGAAAAGGAATTAAAAAATCTCATTACATATTATCAAACATATGGTATTAAATTTGCGATTAATAGTGTGAATGATAAGTTAATAAATCTCGAAAAACTTCGCTATTTATCACCTGATATTATCAAGATAGATTTTAAAATGGTGCAACAATTACACACATCATCATTCCAAGATTTATTACATTCCGTCATTTATGTTGCTAGGAAAATAGGTGCATCAATGTATTATGATGGAATCATTGACTCTCTTCAATTAAGAAATGCATGGAAAAATGGTGGAAGATTTTATCAAGGAGCATATTTATGTACTCCACAACCTACGATTAAGCAACTGAATCAAGAGAGTGAACAATTAAAAACTGATATCGTGAAATATATTCGTGGGGAAAAATCAAAATTAATTGCATTAAGAGATATGACAGCTTTAATTCACCAAAGAATTGAAGTTGCCATTAATAAATATCAAATTAATTCAGATTTGGATGCATTTTTACTGAAAATTTCTAGCGAATTGAATTCATTTTGTTTTAGAATGTATATTTGTGATGAAGATGGCTTTCAACAGTCTTCTAACTTATTTAAATTGTATGGAGAACAGTGGGAGCTTCAACAGAAATATAGGGGTAGGAATTGGAGCTGGAGGCCTTATTTTTTAGAAACAATACTAAAAATGCAAGCAAACGATCATGGAATATTATCTGATATGTATCGGGATATTGAAACTGGTGAAAAAATAAGAACATTTTCATACCCATTGGAGAATGGTAGCTATATCTATATTGATTTAAGCTATGATTTCTTATTCAAACATAATGAATTACTTTTTTAAAGAAGAGTAGGTTAATGTTAATTGTTGATATTTTACAATGACATATCGGAAAATAATTTATAAAATTGAATTGTTTACTTTTTTCCAGGAGGCTCAGCTCACGCTCTATGGAAAGCGAGCATCCTGAA